>PBUF01000169.1 GCA_002727775.1 Gammaproteobacteria bacterium | reverse complement strand
TGGTAAAGAGTTCCGTTTATTCTGGCCTCTTCAATCCGGGCTTCTATCCCAAACTGTCTTGAGATGAGCGCCGATTCCTTCAGCGCCAGCGAACGGTCCTTGAAACTATTGAAGACAACAGAGCCAGGGCTCGCCAAAACACTCACAGAACAAATCAACAAACAAAAAAATACAAACCGATCAAATAACAAGAGAGAACTTAGTTAAAGCAGATGGAGTCCTATTCTAACAAATTAGTCTTTTACCAGTCATCAAGCTACTAGATCAGGATCCGAATCGATACCTCAACTTCATCGTAAGCACGTCAATTATTGGCTCACTCAGTGCATCGCGGAACAAATAATCAAAGTCCTGGTCTCCCTGACTGGGAAGATTAGCCCCTCTTGTATAGACGATAAACAGATCAGATAGCGGAGCTATCTCCCAACGATAACGCAGTTGAACGGTCATCTGGGATACCGTGAAATCATCCTTGGGATCCAGATCCATTTTGGTTCGAGGAAGCAAACGTCCTGCGACTTCGGGTACTGTCCAATACTCACTCTCATCAGCGTTTATCCCCACCCACTGCAATTTTAGGCTAAGCTGCTGCTTGGATGAGATAAAATAATCCATAGATACGCTGGGCATAATATTGAACGCATTGAATCCGGTGATATTTCGATCACCCATGTGCACGAGCCAGTTAGTTTGTTTTGTAAAGGTGACATCAAAATCCAGCGCAAACCGATCTACGGGACGATAGGTAAAGCCCAAATCAGCGTGATAGACCGTGTCATACATGTACCCTGAACTGTTCATTAGCTGAATAGACGTCGCGAATTTCTTCGCTGTGCTGGTTCCATAGGCCAATCTCACATAGTGGCCCCCATCGTTTCGATAGGCCCCATTCCCACGACTATTGCGATCATCGTAATAATCCGGCATGAGGTTAAGTTCCGTACTCAACTCTGAATTGTTGTTAAACAAAAAGGACCCGAAAATCCCTGCAAAGCTTCGCGTCAACAAACCATCCTGATTTTGATTTCCACTTACAAACAGGCCAATGCGTTGATTACGGAGCCGCTTCGGCAACCCCTTAGACCTGAAAGACATAAATTGATATTGAAAGCCGTAGGTATCATTTCTGCGCAAAAACCCCAGGTCCGAGATATCGAGTTTTTCATCTAGTGCATCGAGCTTGAGCTGGTGAATCCGACCCTGTTTTGGGGAAAAACTAAAGTCCGAAAACAGTCCATATCCGATTTCATTATCGACGTCGGAGTTTAGTACCTGCGTATCCCAGGAAAATTTACCATTCGCCGACAACAAATGGGTGTCGACCCCATGCACCACAGCGTCATCCAGAGGGTTGGCAGCGAGGGTTCCCATATAACCGATCGACTTTCTTCCGCTCTCGTTCACATTCTCGTAGAGCAGCCGGCCTACGCCAAAATCACGACCTTCCGCCCGGACGACGACTTCGGAACCAGTTTCATCATCCGTACCAAAGAGCTCCGCTTCTTTCTCAAAAGCGGTCAATAACCCATATCGTAAGCCCCCTGACTGACCCACAGCCTTTACCGCCCCGATAAGCTCCGATGGTTTACTTTGTTCTACCCCACTCACCGTGACTCCCTCAGGAACAACCACCTGCTTCGCAGAGCCGCCTATGCGGCGCGTGTTTAGTAAGGTGGTTGGCTCCATCTTCCAGGTCGAAGGGCTTTGTCGGCCCCCGCTACCGCGAGGACCGCTAGACCTCTCAGCAACAGTTCTCGGAGTGGTAGAAAACACCTCGTTCCCCTCTAAAAAGAACAAACGCTTCTCCGGAAAGAAGGTCTCATAGGCCGTGAGATTCACCACCACATCATCGGATTCCACCGAACCAAAATCGGGGTTCACCGTTGCGGTTAACTGGAGATTTGTCGAAGGCCTCCAGGCGACATCGATACCGCCTCGACCATCTGCTTCGTTACGTATTTCATCGGAAGTTGCCGAAACATAGGGATAAACCTCCCACTGTTGTCTGGGATTGACTTTGTCAATTCTTACAGGCTCAAAAGCAGAGATGAATCGCGCCTGAGAGAAAGGCAAAGGAGGAAATGAATAACGCTCATCCAAATACGCGACCTTCCTGAACATAGCTATGGCGATACGCCTTTCTTGAGATCCCTCGGGCATACTAAGCGCCGACCAGGGGATAAACATCTCAGCACTCCAGCCGTCATCAGTAACCGCCGTCTCGCCAACCCAGGGGCCATCCCATTGAGTTGTTATGTTTCTTTCGGGGGCAATCTTTCCATCTTGCTTAGAACCACCCAAACCGATATTGAAAAAGTTTCCGTAAAGGCCCTCTCCTGAAGAGTCTATGGAGATGCCAAAATCATCTCGGTTTACGAACTCATCTCGAGACGACAGTCTCTCAACCAGTGTATCCAGTGGTTGCTCCATCTCACCAGCCACGTACAAACCCTTGTCCGTATAAAGAATACGAGTCCTCGTTTTATGCGTCGGCTTTTCCAATGTGTCCGGGTCCGTCACAGTCATCCGATCGAAAGCCGGTATCTCTGACCAGATCGGCTCATCCACTCGCCCATCAATCTTGATGTTGGCATCTTCAACCCGCGCGATGCGCATGGTTCCAGACTGTCCACTGGACAAGCTGTCCGCATTAACGACTCGAGCCGACATAATGGATGCATCATCGGTCTCTTGAGGCGCAGCAACTATCCTCTGAGGCCGACTAACAGGCTCTTCAACAACAGGTGTTGAAACCGGTGCCTTTGGCTCGGGTGCTTGCCTTTGCACCCTAACCACGGGTCGTTCCTTGGAAGACAGCACCCACACGTCAGCTAACCCACTTGCCCTCGCCTCACCAATGAGCTCTCGAGCAGAAGACTGATCCATAACCGGACCCAATACTCGATGGTAAATCTGTCCATTGACCCTGGCCTCTTCGATCCGGGCTTCTATTCCAAACTGTCTTGAGATCAGCGCCGATTCCTTCAGCGCCAACGAACGGTCCTTGAAACTATTGAAGACAACAGAGCCGGGACTTGCCAAAACACTGGCAGAACAAATAAACAAGCAAATAAAGATAAACCGAGAAAAAAACAACAATAGGAACTTATACAGCAAAAAGCGGCCGGCAATATAGCAGATTCACCCTCTGACAACCAACTATCAACCAGAACGAAGTCTTCTAATCAAATAGCTGTTCTTAAATCCCGTCTACTTCCAGTTGCAATACACTCAAGAGGTTATGAGCCGAACCGATACCTCAGCTTCATGGTGAACACATCGATGATCGGTTCATCTATTGCATCTTGAAATAAAGGCCAGAACTCGTCGTTCACTCGATCAGGCAGGTTACTTCCTCGAGTATAAACAATGAACAAATCAGACAGCGGGCCGATTTCCCAGCGATAGCGCACCTGGGCTGTCAAACGAGAGACGGTGAAATCATCCGTAGGTTCGGATAAATCCTTAAAGCGGGGGATTAGATCCTCGGCTTCTTTGTCAATAGACCAAAAATGGCTTTCATTAGCGTCGATTCCTATCCATTGAAATTTGAGGCTAAGCTGTTGTTTGGAGGAAATAAAAAAGTTCATGGCCAGCATCGGGCGAACTTCCAATGCATCGTATGAGGTAAAATTCTCGTCACCCCTATAAAGAACCCACTCATTGCGCTTATTGAACATCACATCAAAGTCCAATGAAAAGCGATCAACCGGAGTATAGGTAAAGCCCGCCGTTGGAATGTAAGTGACCTCACCAAGATCTTCAGGTCGACTGTCTAACCCTGCTGAAACAGAGAATTTTCTTGCAGAGTCTGTACCAATAGTAAAACCAGAGTAAAACCCATAGTCAGTCCGATAGATCCCATTGCCTCGGCTATTACGATCATCATACTGAGGCGGTTTAAAACTTAGCCTGGCTGAGATTTCGATGTTTTTCTTCGTAAGCCACTCTCCTCTCATTCCCGTATAAGAATTTGTCAGCTGACCATCCGTATTGAAATGAGCTTGCGAAAAAATCATCAACCTCTTATTTCTTAGACGGTCAGGGAGCCCTGTCGAAGTTGATCGAAAGTAACGGTAACTAGCACCAGCGACATCATTGCGTCGCAAGAACCCAAGATCCGAGATGTCCAGCTGGTCATCGAGCCAATCCAAGGAGAGACTGTGCCCGACTCCTCTTTTGGGTTTCCAGCCAATATCGGCAAATAATCCATAACCCTTATCACCTTCTTTATCAGACATCATTAACTGACCATCCCAGGACCATTTGCCCGACTTCGACAACCAATGGCTGTCTACGCCATGGACAAGAGCATCATCCAAGGGATTTGATGCTACAGTTCCCATGTATCCAATAGAATTGCGTCCGCCTCCGCTTACATTCTCATACACCAAACGAAGTACTCCAAAATCTCGGCCGTCCGCTTTAACAAGAACCTCCTGCCCTGTTTCTTCGTCTGTTCCTACAAGCTCGGCTTCTTTCTCAAAGGCGGTCAAAAACCCATAACGTAAACCTCCTGACTGGCCAACCGCTTTTATCGCTCCAATCAGTTCCGATGGTTTACTTTGCTCAACGCCACTGACTTCAACATTATCAGGCACGACAACTTGTTTTGCTGACCCACCGATTCGGCGCGTATTGAGTAAAGTGCTTGGCTCCATCGTGAAACTGCTGGCTGATTGCCGTCCTCCGCCTCCTCTTGAAGAGCTCATGCTTCGAACATTGGATCTGGGAGAAGTCAAAAAGACCTCATTGCCCTCCAGAAAAAACAAACGCTTTTCAGGATAGAAGGTCTCATATGCGGTGAGGTTAACAACCGCGTCATCGGATTCCACCGAACCAAAATCAGGATTCACCGTTGCAGTCAGCTGAAGATTACTGGAGGGCCTCCAGGCGACATCGATACCGCCTCGACCATCGGCTTCGTTACGTATCTCATCCGAAGTCGCCGACACATAGGGATAAACCTCCCACTGTTGTCTGGGATTAACGCCTTCTACTGTTGCCGGAGAAAACCCCGATATAAATCTGGGCTTCGAAAACGGCAGATAAGGCCAACCCCAAAGTTCATCTAAATGCGC
>PBUF01000016.1 GCA_002727775.1 Gammaproteobacteria bacterium | reverse complement strand
TTATTTCCACACTCGCTCTGGCACGGGCCAGCAAAAAATATCTCTGCCAATGCCAGAAAGATCCTTCTTTATAATTACTGCCAGCTGTGGGTCAGGAGTTACGATCACAACGTAACGCCAGACATTGCTCAGCAATGCTCACCTAGGCAGCGACGACTGCTGGGAGATCTAGGCTATGATTTCCGGCCCGGTTCTCACTTTTACGTCCCGAAAGATCAAGAAGAAGTAATGCGAACTGCTTAATCAGACACTTTCGACAAACTTATTCATCTCCTCACCGAGCCTGGCGACCGCCGCAGAATACATAAACCGATCCCAGCCCGCACAAAAGTGCCTCACCCCCAGATCCGCATAACGCTGAGCCTGCGCTACCGCGCCTATCTCAATCCGCGGTGGAATACCATATTCGAGACTCTTTTTGATCACATGCTCTTCAAAAGGCTGAATTTCTGGGGTCGAGTTCAATTTAGGCTGGCCTTTGGAGAAACCAAAATCGGCCGGACCCCATTGCGTCATATCAACACCTCGCTCCTTCGCACGTTCGAGCACCGCGTCGAGGTTCTCATAGGCGACATTCTTCTCGATCATGATTAAAAACACCGTTTTTTGAAGATCCTTCGCATATTCCTCTACATCATAACTTCCAAGCGCGGGCCGTCTTAATTTGACTCCCATCGAGCCACCCACGCCCGGAAAATCCTCCCTGATAATGCGGTGACACTCGTCAACATCTTCCGGGGTACGAATGTCCGTAAACAATACCGCCTTAAACCCTGCTCCTAATGCAGCCTGAGTCCAAAAGCCCTGCCCTTCTTGATCGGGTTTTATCATGAGCGGTAAGTTTCCACACTGAGCGGATCTCGCCATGTGGTAAAGCAGGTTCATATCAAAACTCGAGTACTCTGCGGTAAATTCGCCATAATCAAAAAAACCAGTATCTCCTATCAATTCAGGAATATCTGGATCCGTAAACATAAAATGAGTGCCTATGGTTGGCTTTCCAGCATCGAGCTTTTCACGAAAAGTGTTCTTTAAAATCATTTAATTTATCCCTCGTAAACAATAATCGCCGCATCAGTGTGTCTGATCGGACTATGCAAATCGACTAACAACATACCAACTTATAAGGTAGTGGCAAAGAAGGCCATAAAAGCTGAATCAAAAAAGTTTTTCCTAAACAGCGTTGGTGTACAGGTCTAAAAAATTTTTTGCGAAAAATTTATGGTGAGCCTCTTCACTTAAGCCTTCAATCGATCTAGAGAATCGGCCGATGGGATCACGCCCCCCCTCTGCATGAGGATAGTCCGAGGAAAACATATAGAGATCTTCGCTCGACTCCGAAATCATTTGAGCCACGTCTTCAAAGGGATACGGGGTAAACCTAAGCTGTTGAGTTATTTGCTCCCTGGGCGTTCTTTTCATCTTTGCTAGCTGCGGCTCTGAACGAGACCATATCTCGACAGCGTGATCTAATCTTCGAATCATATCTGGCACCCACCCAGCCCCAATTTCTATGACGCCGCCTCTTAAATTCGGATGCGCTTCAAGTACGCCGTCAAGCACCAAAGTTGAGATAAATCGATTACTGGCAAAATGAATCGCTGTCAGATCCTTACTGCCTATTACTTCGGCCCCGCCACGNGCNGANAGNTTNCTCGGCATCCCGTCATTCATCCATTCATCGCCTATCTGTAANGGCGCACTCCCCACATGCAGGATAAACGGCAANCCTGATTCGGCCATCGTCGCCCATAATTTGTCGTGGGAGGGGTGTCCAGGAGAACGTCCACCAGGCGCCTCCGCCGCNATCCATATGGCNCCCAACCCTAATTCAATCGCATGATGAATCTCNTTNAGTGCTTTATTTGGGTCCTGCATAGGAACCATAGCTACNCCAATCATTCGATCGTCCTTGGACNCAAAATCATGCATCGCTCGGTTATGAGCTGCGGCAGCACCATATGCAAGNTCGTCATCCTCTGCACCAAAAATAAGTCTTGCGCAGAANGAAGAAAAGATGACCTGCTTTCTAAAACCAAGCAGATCCATCGCTAAGGTACGNTCTGATCCACTAAAGGAACCNAGNGCATCGTGCCACTTTGGCCCCTTTGTNANANCATCGCCCAAAGCCAATAGTTTATCGACGTTTTCGGGATTGTGCCCTTGTTTACCCGCATGGGAATCAGGGTCGAACTGCCCCGTTAAAATCTCTTGTAANTTCGGCAGTCTGTCCTTAATTTTCCTGNTCGCATGGGCGGATAGAAAGTCTGGTAATTCCATTAGATGACTATCGGCATCATAAATCGTGCGCTCACCAGCGTAGGTCATCAGGNCACTCCTTCACATCTATANCTCAGTAATCATAAATGGTCGNACTCATTGATGGCCATTAAAATATGGCANGTATTTGTTTTTATCGAATCAGTTGAAGTACCATCGCCCCAGATGCNTTTGCTTGAGCAATCATTGCTGAAGCGCNGGTTTGCAGTAACTGNGCCTTGGTCAATCTTGCGCTCTCCACAGCAAAGTCAGTGTCTNGTATCTGAGAACGGGCATACTGGGTATTNTCGGATACAGTTGACAAGTTAGAGACNGTATAGGCTAAACGGTTNGCNGNGGCTCCTAACCCCGCCCGCGTTAACGCNGTTTGATTTAAGGCCGTATCAATCACCTGTAACTGCACATCTAACGAGTAAGTGAACATATTAGATAGAGTNCCCACGTGAGGGTTTTGGGTGTGATCTTCGTGATTNTGNTCGATGATGGATTGACCGTCGACGAACCCACTAGGAATAGAGTGACCATGGGTACTGGACCAAACAACGTCAAAGTCACCAAAGTCCTCCATCGAGGTAAATCTCAANGCGTTCCGATAATTAGCGTCACCTGAATTGTCTTCTTCAAACATACTGACACGTAGCTTGTCTCCAAGCCCTGCAGCGACCAACTCTTTGTTCCAATTGAAATCGCTCCCCAAATACCAGGGCCCAGAGCCTAAATCGAGCTCAAAAGTCTCACCGGTCTCCGAGCGGATTACGCGAAAAGAGGCCGCTTCATGAGTATCAGGTCCGGAGAGCGAAGCTCCTTCTGCGCCGTATATATTTATCGAGGTCCTAACAACCTGCTGGCCTCCAAGCTTATCAGTATCAAACGAAGAGACATAAACAGAAACAGATTGACCTTTATCAGCCCCTACCTGTAATAAAGCTCCTCCTTCGGGTTTTTTGCGTTCCTCAAAAGCATAAGTCCCGGTAGAAGTCGTCACTTCTGCATAGCCCTCTGACGTGACGGCTGTCGTGCCCGTCATCCTGAAACTATCCAATCCGGTTGGATCTAGTAAGGTATAGAAGCTAAAACTGGTAGCCGAGAGTGTTGTACGCTGCGTATAGGCCTGCATGGATTGCACACCAATATTAGTACTTGGCCCATCATTTTTTACTAAGATGTCGTCACCATCTTCATCGATGAGATATATTTTTTTACCGTCTCGTGCAGATTCAGCCTTAACTCCAGTCTGATCTGAAACAGAATTGATCGCGGCAATTCCAGCATCCGGTGTCATACCATCACTCTCCCAGGTTACCTGCACGCCGTTTAATACAATCGAAACGGGGCCACCATGCGCTTCCAGCATACCTTCTGTTCTAGCCGTTGCTTTAAGACCACTGGTTTCAGNCGTTGCGTTGATCTTGGCCGCNGATGATTTAGCAGTTTCAGTATTTCCTCCATCGAAGTTTACTGTTGTGGTAACAGTACCGTTTTGAGAAACATAAACTGAACTGGAAGCCGGNCTGGAATCATNTNCGCTNCCTGAGCCTCCATATCCGTATGGATAATTNAACATGACGTAACTAACTTCAGAGAGCGATCCATCCATAAGCTTTTGGCTGTTGAAACTAGTGTGATTCGCAATTCGATCAATTTCTTCTACAAGCGACTGACTCTCTGCCCNCAAATAAGAAAGATCAGCGGTACCATTGGTNGAGTTCTGAGCTTGCACATTGAGTTCGCGTAAACGCTGCAATATGTCAGTTACATCAGCTGCTGCACTGTCGGCTGTTGCAATCAAGGATAAACCATCGTTNGCGTTTTTTATCGCCATGTTCAGCCCACGAATCTGGGAAGTTTGACGCTCGATAATCGCGAATCCAGCAGCATCATCGGAGGCACTGTTGACTTTTTTCCCTGACGANAAGCGCTCCATTGCTGTCTTATTCAGCTCACTCNCCGATTGCAATGAACGTTGCGCGTTCAGAGACGCTACATTTGTGTTAATTACCAAACTCATCTAATACAAACTCATTCTCAGATTGGATTTTAAAAAACAAGCCNAAAAAGTAGCCAACCTNTTATAGGTTCTCCTAANTATTTAAACCAANGCCGNNCTTCNATCTATTCTTGAACGGCAACTNAACGGCAAAANTTTGCCGCTTCGTCCCTTNAATCGGCCAATTCTTAAANATCTTNAAGAAAANCGGNAATTTTTTTCCGGTNGNCCAANCCNAAGNATNNNTNATTGGCAATTCTTTNNTTGCAACAACATCCTNATTTTGTCTNAATCGCNNGTTTAACCTGTNCANATTGTTTCTAGTACACTGAACCNGGGAAATTGANCNTANAAATCAGAGCTATTCCAATGAACAATCAAAGCNAATCTTNCCAGTTCAGCGAGNACTACAAGGAAACTTCTTACTGGCTAGANGATNTTTCANCCNNTGANNNGAAAAACGAGCAGTGGCCTGAACTTCCTGAACAAACTGACCTCGTCATCATTGGCTCTGGCTATACGGGACTCAATGCAGCCATTGAAACCGCAGCGCAAGGTGTGGAGACCCTGGTGATCGATCAAGGAGATCTGGGCCAAGGTTGTAGTACTAAAAACGGCGGCCAAATCAGTACCAGCATCAAACCCACTCTCAAGGCTCTATCAAAGAAGTACGGAGGCGAAAAAGCAAACGCCATTCGTCAAGAAGGGCTTAACGCGCTTAATTGGATCGAAGACTTTATCACTCTCGAAAACCTGAATTGTGAGTTCACAAGATGCGGTCGTTTTCACGGAGCGCATACGCCCAGCCAATATGAGCAAATGTGCTCGACTATCCACGAGTTAAACCAGGAAAACATAATCGCTCATCCTGTAGAAAAATTTTCGATGAGCTCCGAGCTCGGCACTGACTTCTATCATGGCGGACTAGTTTTTCCTGACAACGCGTCTTTGCACCCTGCGAAATACCACCGCGAATTGCTACGGTTAGCCGAAGCAAGAGGCTCTAAATTAATCGGGAACTGCAAAGCACTTAAAATAAGCAGGGACAGAGGCCGCTTTGTTATCTCGACCAGTAAAGGCGAAGTCGTCACCAAAAAATTAGCCATCGCAACTAATGGTTATACCTCTTCGTTAACGCCTTGGCTGAAACGACGAATCATTCCAATTGGAAGCTACATCATCGCCACCGAGCAGTTAGATGCAGTAATAATGGACNGACTGTTCCCTACTAANCGAATGATCACAGATTCAAGAAAAGTCGTTTTTTATTACCGACCCAGCCCAGACAGAACNAGAATCCTGTTTGGCGGNCGAGTCTCAGCCAGAGAGACTGATCCTTCAAAAAGTGGCCCAAANNTNCTAAAGGATTTGGTTCGACTCTTTCNGGAATTAACTCNCACNAAAATCAGCCACTCCTGGACCGGAACGGTCGCTTACAGTTTTGATGAGCTAGCTCACACCGGAACACAAAATGAGATGCACTATGCCATGAGTTACTGCGGCTCAGGCGTCTCAATGGCAAGCTACCTTGGCATGAAGATGGGGCGCAAAATCGCAGAAGTATCTGACTCTGATACAGCCTTTGATGGGCTGCAATATCCCTCGCGCCCCTACTACTTTGGCAGGCCCTGGTTTCTTCCTCTCGCAGTAGAGTGGTACCGAATGACTGACAGACTTTTCAAATAACAATTATGCAAACACATTTTGTCATAATAATGTAACACAAACAGGTTAGGCTCCGTCCTCGAAAATTTACCCAAAAGGAACATGAAAACTATTCTTCGACCCCTCTCTAAATACATCGACTATCTTTTTACCCAAAAAACCAAAGAACAGATCCGAGACGAACTTTTTCTGCTAGTTCTCTCACGAACTACCTCAGCGGACACAAATATAAGAGCCGTGGAAATCAAAAAGGTAAAAGCACTACTCAAAGATAATTTGGGCAAAGAGTACACAGACGCTCAAATCCGGGTAGCCGCCCAATCGAAACGATTCGAGAAAGAGCCTCTTCATCGTTTTGTTGCCAAGGCTTCAAAACTCATCTCCGAGAGTGATCGCGTCAGCCTCGCATTCGGAATGATGGACATCATGAAATCTGATGACCGGGTAGGAGCCCTCGAACGAAAACACTTTAATCGCATGATTAAGGCGCTCGGCTTATCCCCATCATCTTTGATGGAGCGAGCCGCTTAAAGCCATAATTGGGTTGGGCTCGCGCTCAACCCGGTTTCATTAGCGTGATCTCGGTTCTACGAGCCCNAGCTTCAGCAACGATTCAGCGGTATCTCGTAAAGTGTCTCGCACTGGGTGGGTTTGAAGTCCCAATTCAGATCGCGCTTTATCGCAGTGCGCTAGAGGCGACTGAAATACCTGTCCGTGCTTGTCGAGTATGGCGTTTATTTCGTCCGGCGGGCTGCCGATCAAAAANTCTGGATACAACGATTCAAGGTGCGTTTTGATTTCTGGGACGCTGAGCTCTCCGGAGCCATCAGTAGCGCTCAACTGATATCGATAACCGTTTTGACAAACATCACTTTCAAGCATCAGCGCTTGAGANTCCGCCACATCCCTTACNTCAACNATGTTCCAAAGGTGCTGGTAACCNCTCTTACATATTTTTCCGCCGAGCAATCGNCCCAAATACCATTGCCANGAACCTACCAGNTCATGAGCCTTGGACAACAAAGGTCCNAGCACCACAATCGGGCAAACAGAAATAGAATCAAATCGTCCATCCTCTTCCGCTACTCGGTTAACGAGATGTTCGAGTTCGACTTTCGCCATTGCATACCCTACTTCGCCTTTTTCGTTCAGGTTATCAAGGTTCCAATTAGGATCGTTTTCTCTGTTGTCTGATGCCCAATCTTTCTCACTAAATCGATAACCAGGCTCTGCAGGGTGTCCAATTGCCGCAAAGGAACTCGTATAAATCAGTCGCTTTACAGTTCCCGNTTTTTTGATGGAATCCAGAACGTTGTTCGTTCCCTGAATCGCGCCGTCGTAGACTTCCTGAGGATTATTTACGTTACCGTAACCCATCGGAGTACCAACGTGAAGAACGGCCGTCGCATCATTAAAAACATCGTCATAGCTACCCTCCTCCAACAAATTGGCTGAAAACAGCTCNACAGATCCCTTTAGACCTTGTTCATTCATCGATAAAAGATGCTCGGTCTTATCNGGATTGTTCATATCCGTTACNCAAGCTCTCACTTGATATCCTCTTCTCAACAGCACGGCTACTACGTGAGCTCCGACGTAACCTGATGCTCCAGTGACCGCCACGGGTCCTTCTTCAGCTCTTATACTGGGCATAATTTCCTCCCTAAAAGTAAAATAATCTAATTATCGATACACAAACCGTTGGAAAGCTCAGGCTCAAACATTCGTCGAGCCAATTTACATTTAGCTTCAGGATCAAAACGCTCATCGGAAGCGAGTTGTTCCGCAATGTCTTNGTAGGTCAGTGAGGTAGATACCATCCTGTTACCCATCCCAGCTCCACTGTCTAACAGCATCAATTTTTTTGTCCCAGGCTCATTTGTCCATGCAGACCACTCAGCCAAACTCCCATCTTTCCCGCGTGCCGGGGTACCTGAGTAAGCAAACTCAGCCCAATAGGACATCATTCGATCAGACAACTCGCGTGCCGCCTNATCATCATCGAGCAATANGGCTGTCTCTAAAAGGTCCAGNTTTCCAAACACAAAAGGCAGCTCCAGTGCGTGTGCCGCGCCCAATAAATTATGTAAATCTAAGGTCAACAAACTATTAAGATCATCCCAATCAAACCGGTAGGCAAAAACCTCTTCCTCTTGAGTCTGACTCAAGACAATCGCCAACTCGTCAACCGAATCGGCTTTCCACATCAACGATCCATAGTCAGTCGCCNTGGCATAGTCNTCTTCGTTTTTGGTTAAGACCGGNACACCCCAAACTCGNCGAGTAAAGTGCGGATCCATCATCATAAAGAGTTTCGCTTCATCTCTATTGCTACCNAAGATGACAGGCCCAGCATTAAACCGCGCCGGGTCTGACAATAACTCTCGAATCTGAACCCCCTTAGGCAANACATAACCATCACCCAAGAGCGTTGGAGACAACCTGCCNGCTGCGCTCCACAGCACAAAGGGTTCAGGGCTGGTGGTCTCGTTGTCTGAGTCGTTCACGTTTAACTCAGAATCATCCTGTGCTAGCAATATCGATTCTGCAGGCTGGTTAAGCAGAAACTTTCGGATNTCACCGTTTGACATCATCTCCTGAACTCCTCGCGCATCCTCCTGATCTACTGCAAGTCCAGATTTAAGAAGCATCCGGCTAGTTATCTCACGCGCGCTTAATGGATGGCCTGACCCTTCCTCATGATAATGTTGGGCCACGTTCATTGGGATCAGACGTATTCCACCACTTTGAGAGATGGCCTTGTGATACAGCCCTTCTGCAAGAGGAGATACCATCATGGACAGAACATTAAACGCACCGGCCGATTCCCCAAAAATCGTGACATTGTCTGGATCTCCACCAAAATTCTTAATGTTTCCTTGGACCCACTCTAAAGCCGCTAAGATATCCAAGGTGCCGTAGTTACCAGAATTATCCTTNTTGGAGAATTCNTCTGTTTCTTCAACANCAAGACNTGGGTGAGAAAACCAACCCAGAGGACCTAAGCGATAATTAATTGAGACCATCACAACATCATGATTAGACGCAAATCTCTGTCCGTCATAAAGACCACCGGCATTCGCACTGCCAATGTGATTTCCTCCTCCATGGATAAAGAACATCACCGGCAAGGGTTCAACGACTTCTGAGGGACTCCAAACATTGAGATACAAACAATCTTCCTGGCCTGAAAAGCCCATCATATTCTGAGGACACTCAGGCCCGTAATCCAAAACCTCCTTGGCATCAGACCATGGAACCGGTGGGCGAGGAGCCCGCCATCTCAAAT
>PBUF01000015.1 GCA_002727775.1 Gammaproteobacteria bacterium | reverse complement strand
TTTAATTTAGATATAATTTCATTATGTCTATAAATTGTCGATGAAATGCCTGAACAAATTAATAGTCGGTGAGGATGGCAGGATAAGAAGTGAGCTGTCTACTAGGCTTACGAAAGACCAGGCAACCTATTTGAAATTCGCAACTTCTAGAAAAGTTGAGACTCCGAAAGGCGTGGCTGTCAGCTGGTTGCTAATGGAGCAGAAGTCTGACAGATCGATCCCTAATAAAAAAGCGGTCGCTAGGCTACCTACTGATGTTTAGAGAATTTCTAATTTTTTCAGCTGTTGTCTTACACAAAGAAAAGCACCTAGCCATCCGAGCGAGCAAGCCAAAACGATCGCTGCTGGGATAAATATTGCGGTGACATCAAAGAATTTCATGTTACTGAAGACTCTATCTAAGAAAAATCGAAGCGGTTCATAAACCCAAACCAATGCGACAAACAGAGACCCAAGACCAAAAAATCCGCCCATTAATCCATAAACAGCGCCACAGTATAAAAAAGGCCGCTTAATTTGAGCCATTGTAGCTCCAACCAGCCTCATTACTTTTATTTCAACTAATTGATCCTCAATCGCAATTCTTATCGAGGCAAATGAAATAAAAGAGCATGCAATGGCAAATAGGATGGTATAAATCACCAGGAGCAAGCTAACAAGATCGCTGATTTTCCCTAGATTTTCAATCCATTCGGTTTCGAGAACGACATCGTCAACACCAGCGATTTGCTCTGCTTCACTTTCAAGATTCTCATAATACTGACTGCCCCTGTCAGCATTCAAAATAGCTCGTATGGACACTGGCAAAGGATTAGATCCCAATAACTCATTGAGGTTTCCTATGCCCATGGCTTCGCCAAAAAGCTCTAAACCTTCTTCGGCAGAAATAACGGACACTTCTTCTACATCAGTCATCAAAACCAAACTATTTTTGACCACGTCAATCTCTACTTCCGAAATTCCTGGCTCCAAGTAAACCACCATTCCAGGTTTGCTTTGCCAATCATCATCTAGGCTGACGAGATTGGTATAGAACAACCACAAACTACCTGGCAACACCAACGCAATACCAAACAAAATACTGATACCGAGACTAAATATCAGTCGTCCATTGAAAAGTGACACAGCTTTCAGAAGGTCGCGCAGATGACTCTTCAAATAAAACCCAAAAGCAAATTTACTTTTGGGCCAGGGTAAATCACTTCGTTTCACAAAACGGTCCTGGCCAAAGATTTACAAAGCTAACGAGAATCATGAACTACTCGTCCCTCTCGCAACTCAACAACCCTCGCTTTCATTTGCTCAATCAAAAACTGATCATGGCTGGCGACAATGACTATTGAACCGATTTCCGTAAATTGCGCAAAAAGCTCCATTGCTCTAAGAGATAGTTCAGGATCTAAATTACCTGTAGGCTCGTCTGCCAGAAGAATTCTAGGCCGCATAACAACCGCTCTTGCGATGCCTACCCTTTGTCTCTCTCCCGCTGAAAGCTCTGTCGGTTTGCTTCCAGACAACGCCTCTAAACCAACAATCGTCAATGCTGCTCTTACTCGCCGCGCCATCACCTCGTCACTTAGCCCAATTAAACTAAGCGGGATAGCTACATTTTCAAAGACTGTGCGGTTCATTAGGAGATAGTGATCTTGGAAGACGATTCCAAGCCCTCTTCGATAATAAGGTATGTTGCGATCCTTTATACTCGCNAGATCAACCCCATTTACGGAAACCACTCCATCGGTTGCTAACTGGTCACGCATNATAAGTTTCAACAAAGAGCTCTTGCCTGCACCCGAATGTCCNGTAAGAAAGGTAACTTCTCCCTCAATAAGTTCCAGTGACACTTCGGATAGAGCTTGTCGNCCACCCGAATAAGCCTTGGACACATTCTCAAATTTGATTTTGTTCATCCGGCTCTATAATAGCTCTAACAAATGGCTCAGCCTCAAAAGGAACTAGGTCAGTAATTCCTTCACCTAGTCCCACATAATAGATAGGTAAAGGAATTCGGCCCGACTCGCTGAGCTGTCTTGCCAGAGGAAACAAAAATCCAGCCTTTGCGCTGCCATCGAGTTTGGTTAGCACCAGACCCGTCAATCCAAGGGCTTNATCAAAGAGATTGACCTGACTAATCGCATTTTGGCCAGTGCTCGCATCCAACACCAGAANGACTTCGTGCGGAGCAGTCGAATCAATTTTCGACAAAACTCTTTTCACTTTGGCTAATTCATCCATAAGCTGGGNATTGGCCTGCAATCTTCCAGCNGTATCAATCATTAGCAAATCCGATCCNTTCGCTCTCGCCGATTCTAGNGCATCNTAAGCCACNGANGCTGCGTCCGACCCTCTACCNTGGCCGATAACCGAAATNTGATTTTTCTGCGCCCACTGATTCAATTGTTCTGTTGCTGCCGCNCGGTAAGTATCTCCAGCCGCCAAAAGTATTTTCTTTGACTCTTTACCAAAAAGATCGGCCATCTTNCCAATAGTAGTAGTTTTACCTGCCCCGTTAACTCCAACGAAGACAACNACCTGAGTCCCTGTGCTATTCAAGCTCAATACNCCTTGCAAAGGCTTAAGTCGTTCNGTCAATACTTCTGCTAACTTGCCTAATAAATCGTGATAACTCGATAATCGTTGCCGTTCTATTTTTGCCGTTAATTCTTCTAAGATATCTTTTGTCGTTTCNACACCTACATCGGCACGTAATAAAGCCGTCTCAAGAGTCTCAAAGACTTCTGCATCNAATTCTTTTTTCCCAAGAACGAGATTACCAAGACCCTGCAATAATCCATTTCTCGTCTTCTTTAGACCATTCTTAAATGCATCCCAAGAACCATTTTCATTAGATAATTCACTGTTCAATATATTAAACTCCAAGAAACTTCAGATAGAGCCCTGTTTCTTTTCTTTCATTCTCTTAATTAGCAATAGCAGCTGTCTAATGAAAGCCACGTATAGTAGAAAAAACAAGCGTCCCGGTAAAAATAAAAATCANATTAAAATAATGGGCGGCAGGTGGAAGGGCCGCAAATTGAACTTTGCNGATCGCCCAGACTTGAGGCCTACACTATCACGCACAAAAGAAACGCTGTTTAACTGGTTAAGACCAAATATCATGGGGNCTAAATGTATTGACCTGTTCGCAGGNTCAGGCTCTCTTGGTTTTGAAGCCCTATCTCAGGGNGCTTCGGAAGTCACCATAATCGAGAGCGATCGTAAAACCTTCGAGTTACTGGAAGAAAATTCCAACAAGTTAAATGCGGGNGCCGAACTTCATCATGGCGATGCAATAGANTTTCTTAATCGAACCAATGAATCCTACGACATCGCATTCCTAGACCCACCCTACTCCATGCCAGATTTAATAGATTNGGCCATTCAGCAAATAGCACAAAAAAANNTGATAACCAATTTCCTTTATATAGANATGATGGATTCAGAAAGGCTATTAACAATTGCCGAGNAGAACCATCTAATTCTNACAAAATCTTCTCGAAACGGAAATGCGCTCTGCGCACTTTTTCAAATTGAACACCTAAACTACGGCAAATAATAAGACCGCTTCTTGATTAGAACTATAGACCGCAGCTAGTATTGCCCCTCTTACCTTGATGATAGAGAGGAGACGGGGATGAAAACTGTTGTTTACCCTGGTTCATTTAATCCAATTACCAACGGTCATACTGATCTTGTAAAAAGAGCACTAAATCTNTTCGACAAAGTGGTTCTGGCGATTGGAACTTCTATTCAGAAAGANCCAAAAGTTGACTTAGCTGATCGAATCGATCTTTGCAGAGAAGTTCTNAGNGAATTTGGAGATCGAGTNGAGGTGGAAGGTTTTAACTCTCTGCTTGTCGACTATGTAAGGTCGAAAGACACTACATTNATCTTNCGTGGCTTGAGGACNGTCACAGACTTNGACTATGAATTCCAGATGGCGGAGATGAATCAATCTTTAGACTCGGAAATCGAATATGTGTTTTTACCCACAGCTAAAGAATGCTCTTTCATATCGTCTACGCTGGTANGAGAGATNGCTCAACTCGGNGGCGACATTTCACGCTTTGCTCATCCTGCTGTAGTATCCGCNTTAAACGCGGTGAGCGATTAAAGTACTATAGGTCTCTTTTCGAGCGATCACCCTGGCACTTCGGGCAATAGACCGACGATCTTTGTGTAATCAACACTTTTTTAAGCGTNGCAGAACAGATTTTACAAGGCTTACCTTCTCGTCCGTACACATTCAGTGTTTGTTGAAAATAGCCCGGTTGGCCGCTCGGACTGACAAAATCTCTTAAAGTAGTCCCACCTATTCGAATTGAATCAGTCAACAACCGCTTAATGGCCTTTACTATGTTTTCATAGCTGGCGAAAGACAATCTAGAAGCTTTGACGGTAGGCCTGATTCCCGCAAGAAATAAGGCTTCGGAAGCATATATATTCCCCACTCCCACGACTACGTTACCATCCATTATAAAGGCCTTTACACTTTGCGCTTTAGAACGAGATTTGCGGTGCAAAAAGTCGGCGCAAAATTCTTCAGATAGAGGCTCCAGACCCAGCTTACGTAACAACCAATGATCCAGAGGATCATCCTCAGAATAGTGCCAGCTACCAAATCGTCTGGGGTCGTTATAGCGCAAAACGATTCCCCTGGAAAACTCAATATCTAAATGATCATGGGTCCTAACCAATTCCCCAGGATTTACTATTCTNAGGCTACCCGACATCCCTAGATGCGCGATCACAGAGCCGATGCCTACATCTATAACTAAGTATTTGCCTCGGCGCCAAACCTCCAAAACCTTACTGCCAACAAGAAANTCAGGAAGCGCAACGGGCCACCGCAAGTTGGGATTTCGAACCACGATTGACTGGATCTTACGATTTTTTATCCAGGGTCTCACACCCTGCAGAGTTGTTTCTACTTCGGGAAGCTCTGGCAAACACTCACCCGCTAATATCAATAAAGTATTGGCTTACTTTATTTTTCCTTCTGTGTATAGCACGTGTTTACGAATGACAGGATCAAACTTCTTCATTTCCAGTTTGTCTGGACTATTTCGCTTATTCTTAGTCGTCGTGTAATAGTGACCAGTACCCGCACTAGATTCCAACTTAATTAGATCTCGCATAACTTTCCCCAATACCTACACTTTTTGACCAGCTTTTCTGAGGTCTCTCAAAACAGCATCGATTCCTTTTTTATCAACGATCCGCATGCCCTTCGACGAAACCCTCAGTTTTACATAACGCTTTTCACTCTCTACCCAAAAGCGATGGTAATGAAGGTTTGGCAAAAACCTCCGTCTGCGCTTGTTCTGAGCATGAGAGACGTTATTTCCAGCCATCGGGCGTTTACCTGTAATCTGACAAACTTGTGCCACAAAAATTCCACAAACTAATGAGCGGGCCGGATTTATACCAAAAGACCGACCGTGATTCAATAATCTTTACAAAGCGTTAACCTACAAATTGAGAAATTTAAGTGAGCTTCAGGTAAATTCAGTGTAACCTTCGCCCCCCTTTAAAAAGTTTACAGGGAAAACTTTTACTCGAAAAAAATGTCAGGAATTAACGAAGCCAACATCATTCTCGGCATATGTGGCGGAATCGCAGCGTATAAAAGCCCATACATTGTTAGGGGACTCAAAGAACGAGGAGCAGACGTTCGTGTGGTTTTCTCTCCAAACGCGCACAAGTTTGTTACAAAAACGACTTTGCAGGCAGTCTCTGGGCACCCCGTAAGAGATAACCTTTGGGATGAGAATGCGGAGGCGTCTATGGGACATATCGAGCTTGCTAAGTGGGCCAATATGATTCTAATAGCGCCAGCAACCGCAAACAGCATTAGCAAGATTGCCAATGGCGCCGCAGATGATTTGCTAACCACTCTTCTGCTGGCTACTGAAGCTCCAGTATTTGTTACGCCTTCCATGAATCAGAGAATGTATTTGCATCCTTCAACTCAATCAAATCTCGTCAAATTACGTGACCTAGGCTACTTTACTATCGGACCCAGTGATGGCTCTCAGGCTTGCGGCGACGAGGGCCCTGGAAGGATGACCGAGCCCAACGAGATTATTGACCATATCGCTCGTCATTGCTCAACAGAGATTCCGCAAAATCTTGAGGGAGTAAATGTCATGGTCACTGCGGGGCCAACTCGAGAGAGACTCGACCCCGTTAGATACATCACAAATGACAGCTCTGGAAAACAAGGGCTAGCAATAGCCAATGCTGCGAAATCAAAAGGTGCGACCGTTACGCTAATTGCGGGGCCGAACGTCGAACCAACAAACCCTGGAATATTCAGGATTGACGTGGAATCAGCTATTGAAATGAACAATGCTGTGCAAGAGCGCCTAAAAGAAACTGATCTATTTATCGGCGTAGCGGCCGTTGCAGACTATAGACCAGCCAACTTCCTAAAGGAAAAGATCAAACGCCACGGCAATAACAGTC
Organism: Gammaproteobacteria bacterium; assembly: GCA_002727775.1. GTDB lineage: Bacteria > Pseudomonadota > Gammaproteobacteria > Pseudomonadales > Azotimanducaceae > UBA4421. Next base: position 30,613 of record PBUF01000015.1, on the reverse strand, counting down.
TTACAAATTTAGAGCTCACCGAAAACCCGGATGTAATAGCTAATGTTGCAAAAGTCAAAAACAGGCCGATCATCGTCGGATTCGCTGCAGAAACCAATGACCCCCTGAAACACGCGAGAGAAAAGCGGATCAGAAAAGGGATAGATGCGATTATTGTAAATGACGTCTCAGACCCTAGCATAGGCTTCAATTCGACAGAGAACGCCGCCACTCTCATCCATGAGGGCGGAGAGATAGCTTTCGCTAAACAGTCAAAAATTAGCCTTGGCGCAGAGCTAATTGATCAGTTAGAGAATATTTTTAGTCTATCAAAGAGGCAGAAATCCCTCAGGCAAACCTCCCATGCTTGATAAATCTAAACTAGATAAGTTGATCTTTCGGGAGTATGACATTAGAGGTATTACAGATACCAATCTCACCGAGGAGGTCGTCCAAGAGATTGGCTCTGCTTTTGCTCAAAAAATGCATGAGTCAGGAACAGAAAAAGTCGTTACTGGTAGAGATGGTCGGCTTTCAAGCAAAAGTATCGAGGAAGCCTTGACGCAAGGTCTAGTGGAAGGAGGCGTCGAAGTCCTGAGTATAGGTCAGGTACCAACGCCGATCTTGTACTATGCGACCAACCGACTAAATACAGGCACGGGGATTATGATTACAGGCAGCCATAATCCACCCAAATATAATGGGCTCAAAATGATGCTCAACAATAAAACCCTTTACGGAGATGCAATACAAGAACTCTACTCGCTAGCGGGCATTAGAGGTCGAAAAAGAGCAAGAGGAGCGACCAGCAAAAGGATGGTCAGCGACCTCTATCAAGACGAAATAAAAGAACAACTCCAGTTAAAGAAAGAACTCAAAGTCGTAGTGGACTGCGGTAATGGAGTTGCCGGCGACTACGCTCCATCTTTACTTAAAGAGATTGGGGCAGACGTAGTCGAACTCTATTGTGACGTGGATGGTACGTTTCCTAATCACCACCCTGACCCGGCCGAACCGGAAAATCTACAAGACTTGATCAATCGTGTGAAATCAGAAGAAGCAGACATCGGCCTCGCTTTCGATGGCGACGGAGACAGACTGGGGGTAATAAGCAACACAGGTCAAATCATTTGGCCAGATAAGTTAATGATGTTGTTTTCCAAGCATCTCTTAAATGCAAACCCAGGTGCNACTATCATTTCCGACGTAAAGTGCAGCATGGACCTTGCACAGGTAGTCCAACGACACCAAGGCGAGTACCTGATGTGGCGAACCGGACATTCCCATATAAAATCAAAAATGGCAGAAACCGGCGCATTACTAGGCGGAGAGTTCAGCGGTCATATTTGTTTTCGGGACAAGTGGTACGGTTACGATGATGCGTTATATTCTGCAGCTCGACTTCTTGAGATCCTAGCTAATAGTGACAAATCAGCACATGACCTATTCTCCGAGTTCCCAACCCGACACTGTACCCCAGAGATCAAACTTGAAACTACCGAGTCAAAAAAGTTTGAAATTATCAATGCCCTCTCTAAAACTCTTGATATACCAAACGCTACAATCAATTCCATTGATGGAATTAGAATCGAGTACGAGAATTTTTGGGGTCTAATCCGAGCCTCAAATACCAGTCCGGTTCTTGTTTTAAGATTCGAGGCAGCCAACCTTGATGATTTGGTTAAGGTTCAAAGATTGTTGCTCCACCTAATAAAGGAGGTTGCACCTGAGCTAACTTTTGACGTTTTCGAAGGGCCCTAACTCATGAATGACAACCAGACAAATCAGACTGCTTCAGTATTAATCGAAGCNNTGCCGTATATTCAAAAATTTCACGGCAAAACGATCGTCATAAAATATGGTGGTAACGCAATGATTGATGAAGTACTGAAGCAGTCATTTGCCCACGACATAGTTCTAATGAAACTCGTCGGAATAAACCCCATCATTATTCANGGNGGTGGTCCTCANATAAACGAACTATTGGACAAATTGGAGATTCAATCAAAATTTATCGACGGGATCCGNGTGACCGATGAGANNACCATGGAGGTTGTCCAAATGGTTTTGGGAGGATTGGTTAACAAGGACGTTGTTACTCGACTATGCCAAGCCGGAGGNAAAGCAGTAGGTCTAACGGGAAAAGATGCAAATCTTATACAGGCCAAGAAATTACTTATTCCATCAAGNGACTCTGCAGAAAACGACCAAGATGTGGGGCTCGTTGGAGAAATAACTTCTATNGAGACNNGTGTGTTAGAGAGCCTAATCGAAAACGACATAATTCCAGTGATTGCTCCAATAGGCACAGGAAGCGAAGGAGAATCCTTTAACATTAATGCCGATACCGTAGCCGGCAAAGTCGCAGAGTATCTCAATGCAGAAAAGTTAGTATTACTTACCAATACTCCAGGGGTGCTTGATAAAGCCGGCCAAGTAATCGGTCGCCTTTCTCAAAATGAGATAAAAGACTTCGTTGAGAACGGATCTATCTCCGAGGGGATGATCCCGAAGGTTAACTGCGCTTTATCAGCCATTGAAAATGGCGTTAGCAGTGTACAAATCATTGATGGAAGGGTACCAAACGCATTGCTACTCGAACTCTTTACCGACTCAGGTATTGGAACTCAAATCATTAACCGCAAAAAGACATCGGCCTAGACCATCTATTAAAACGGGTTAATCAATGCAAAATTCCGATTGATATTCAATCATTTTGCCTAAAATCAAGTCATTACCATCTTTGTTTTTTTGATTCTGCAAGTAGACTATGACGTCATTTATTGATGCGAGACTATGCACCGGCACATTTAGTTCATCCTCTAACTCTTCAACAGCCGATTTTCCTGACTTCGCCCTCTCTTTTCGGTCCAGGGCAATCAATACGCNTTCTATCGACGCGCCTGCTTCCAAGATAAGTTCAGCCGACTCTCTNACCGCTTTCCCCGAAGTTAATACGTCATCAATCAAAATGACCTTCCCTTCCAATTTAGCACCTATGAGTCTTCCGCCCTCTCCATGATCTTTAGCCTCCTTTCGGTTGTAAGCTACAGAANCATTAAGACCAAATTCTTTTAAGCCAATCGCTGTAGATACTGCGATTGGTATCCCCTTGTAAGCTGGCCCAAACAGCACATCACAAACAAACTCCTCATCATGAATTTTACGAGCATAGGCTAAACCTAAATCGTAGAAACTCATCCCATCATCGATGGCACCCAAGTTAAAAAAATAAGGGCTGATTCTTCCTGAATTTAATTTGAACGAACCAAACTTCAGAACTTGTTTGTCAATCAGCATTTCAATGAGAGACTCTTTTGCTTTCATATTCATTCTTTACGTTAACTTTGATATCACCGCTTCTTGATACTCAAAAATCTCGGTCATACCTTTTTGGGCAACACTCAGCATGGAATCTAAATCGGCTGCTGAAAACGCCCGGCCCTCTGCTGTTCCTTGAATCTCAATGAATCCGCTTCCATTGAGTTGGACTACATTCATATCTGTTTCAGCATTTGAGTCTTCTGCATAATCTAAGTCCAGAACAGCCTGACCTTGATACATGCCGACTGAGACAGCGCTCACCAGACCCTGCATCGCTTCTTCCAGACCTATGTCCTTAAGGGCAACGCATAGAGCAACCGCACCACCAGTTATTGAGGCAGTTCTAGTACCTCCATCTGCCTGCAAAACATCACAGTCGACTGTGATCGTTTTTTCCCCTAGTTTTTCAAGCTGCAACATGGCACGCAAGGAACGGCCTATCAATCGTTGAATCTCAATTGTCCGACCAGTCTGCTTGCCTCGCGAAGCTTCTCTATCGTTTCTTGTATTGGTGGCGGCAGGTAACATTCCATACTCAGCAGTTAACCATCCTTGCCCGGTTCCTCTGAGAAAACCAGGCACTGAAGCCTCGATACTCGCAGTACATAGTACCTTTGTAGACCCCATACTTATCAGAACAGACCCAGGAACATGATCTAAATATGAAAGTTCAATATTCAACTTCCTTATTTGGTCAACTTCTCTTCCGCTTGGACGCATTGAATCTCCAAAATAACTATAAAATAAAGTTATTATAATGGTACACGACGGCTAGGGCCTAAATCTTAACGATGAGCATAAGCGAAGAAAAATGTTATTTAGCATGACGGCTTTCGCCAGAGCAGAAGAAAACGCTGGCGATCTGCAGATGACGTGGGAAATTAAGTCAGTGAATCATAGATTCTTGGAAACATATTTCCGAGTACCAGAAGCCCTTAGAGTTATCGAGACAAAAATAAGAGAAATTACTCGTCAGAGGTTAAAAAGAGGCAAAGTCGATGGATTCCTTAAAATAGAATACCAATCCGGGGCTTCAAACATTAAATTGAATGACGAGGTCTTAGACGAATTAATTTTGTCGATAAAGAAAGTCCAAGCCAAGATAAAAACTGGCGACATAAATCCAGTAGACATTCTGAGGTGGCCGGGCTTACTTGAAGATCAAGCAGACCCAAGCCAAGAAGTAGAAGACATGGCGATAAATCTTTATAACGAGGCGCTCGATAAATTAATCACCTACAGGCGAAGTGAAGGCAAACACCTCGACACAATAATTCGCTCAAAATTAAATGAAATTAATCTTATTGTTAATTCAATAAAATCGGACAGCAAGAATATTCAAATCACCGCCAAAGAGAAGCTTTTACGAAGAATCTCCGAATTAGAAACATCAGTAGACTCCGAACGGCTTGAACAAGAAATTACAATGCTAATCCAAAAGTCAGACATAACTGAAGAACTTGATAGATTGTCTATTCATGTTGAAGAGGGAATCAAAATCATCGAGGAGGAAGGAGGTCATGGACGAAGACTCGACTTTCTAAGCCAAGAGCTCAATCGAGAAAGCAATACTCTCGGCGCGAAAGCCAGCACACCCCAACTGAGCCAGCAGGCAATAGACCTGAAGGTCGCAGTCGAGCAAATACGTGAGCAAGTACAGAACATCGAATGAATAAAGGATTACTCATCCTGATCTCCGCGCCTTCAGGGGCCGGAAAAACCAGCTTAGTCAACGAAATNATCGATAGAGACNATCNATTNATTAAATCCGTATCGCACACTACTAGAGCAAAACGCCCAGGAGAAGANGAGAGCATAGATTATTTTTTCACTACAGAAAGCGAATTTAACCAGATGGTCTCGAATAATGATTTTATCGAGCATGCAGAGGTATTCGGAAACTTCTATGGGACCTCTAAAAATTATGTAGAGGAAAATCTGGATTCTGGATTCGATGTCATACTGGAAATAGATTGGCAAGGGGCCAGACAAATACAATCGGTTAAGCGCGAAGCAGTATCTATCTTTATAGCACCGCCTACAAAGCAGGAACTCGAAAACAGGCTAAGGANAAGAGGCAAGGATTCAGAGGAGACTATTTCGATTCGAATGTCTCAAGCAACATCAGATATGAAAAAAGCCGATACCTATAACTACGTCGTCGTCAACGATTCGTTTGAAACCGCAACTAGCCAACTTCTAACAATTATTAGCGCGGAGAGACTTAGAACAAGCCATCAAATAAAAAGNAATGAAGCACTAGCCTTTCTATTGTCACCNAAATAAACGATAGGTAGAATCCTTCGCCCTACANATCCAATAATGAGACCTTGTAATGGCCAGAATTACCGTCGAAGATTGCCTAGAAAACGTCGAAAATCGTTTTGAACTAGTGATGCTAGCAAGCAGAAGAGCTAGAAGCCTTAGGAGGTTTGGAAATGACCCNCTCGTACCTGAGGAAAACGACAAGCCTACTGTTATCGCTCTTCGTGAAATTGCAGAGGGTTTAATTTCGCATGAAATATTGGACAATCAGGAAATTTCCGCAGAAGATGAGGTAGGCGATTTCGAAGAACTAGCTAACGAAGATGATAACCGAACAATACAAGAGAAACTTCTTCAAGAGCTAGGAGATGCGAAGTAAGACCAAAGAATCATTCTTTTTAAAAGCACTCGCTACAAGCGCTAAAAAGCAGAAAATAGCAGCTCCNGCAGATTTGGGAGTTCTGTGCAATAATCTATCNTACCTTACAAGCTCTCAGCTTAGTTTGGTTAAAGATGCCCATCACTTTGCNAGTGAAGTACACAAAGATCAAAAACGACGTACTGGCCATCCCTACATAACGCACCCTTCCGCAGTAGCTCTGATACTGACCGAAATGAAAATGGACCATGAAACAATCATGGCCGCGCTTCTACACGACGTTATTGAAGACTCTGAAATCAATAAATCAAGTTTAGCAGAGCGGTTTGGCCGCCCCGTTTCTGAGATTGTAGATGGCGTCTCAAAACTTAGTAAAATTTTTGACAGCCAAGCTCAAGCTCAAGCCGAAAATTTCCAAAAAATGGCGTTAGCGATGGCCAAAGATATCAGGGTTATCTTGGTAAAAATCGCTGATCGATTGCACAACATGAGAACTATCGGCGTTATGTCAGACGAGCAACGAAGACGTATTGCTAGAGAGACATTGGATTTTTATGCCCCCATCGCAAACCGCCTAGGCATGAATAATCTAAAAAACGAATTAGAGGAATTAGCGTTCCAAGCGCTTTATCCGTTAAGAGCGGAAGCCATAACCTCTGCAGTTGATTCTCGAAGCAATAAGAAAGAGCTGATGGACGAAGTGACAGGCTCTATTTTAGCCGCGCTAAATCGTGAGGGAATTAACGCGGAAGTAATCAGCCGAAAGAAAAACGCCTACTCGATATATAAAAAAATGAAAGCGCAAAGGAAGTCGTTTTCCGAGATCATGGACGTGTTTGGAATACGCATCATAGTAGACCAAGTAGACTCCTGCTATCGGGCATTAGGAGTTGTGCACAATCTCTACAAACCAGTACCCGCAAGGTTTAAAGATTATATTTCAATTCCAAAAATTAATGGCTACCAATCGCTCCATACCAGTCTCATAACTCTGGANGGCGCTCCCTTGGAGGTTCAAATCCGGACAAAACAAATGGCTGCCGTCGCAGATAACGGAATNGCAGGACATTGGCTATATAAAACAGGCGATGCTAACGCGGACGCAAGTCAAAAGAGAGCCCACCAGTGGGTGCAAGAACTATTAGAGCTTCAAAAGAGAGCTGGCAATCCCTTGGAATTCATTGAACATTTAAAAGTAGATTTATTCACTGATGAAGTATTCGTATTCACACCCGATGGCGAGATTATGGAATTACCCAGAGGAGCATGCGCCATCGATTTTGCCTACGGGATTCACACTGATATTGGGAATAGCTGTGTTGCCTGCAGGGTTGACCGCAGTTTCGCGCCACTATCTATGCAGTTAGAATCTGGCCAAAGTGTTGAAATCATTTCGTCAGACGAGGCGAGACCAAACCCCGATTGGTTAACCTTTGTCGTCACTTCAAAAGCCAGATCAGCTATTCGAATGGCGCTTAAAAACCAGCAAGAAAACGAGTCGATTGCCCTAGGTAGAAAATTACTTAATAGAGCCTTACTAAACGCAAATACCTCTATCAACAAACTAGATTTTCGCAGGCTGAGAAAAGTGTTCAACGAAATGGGTGTTAGAAGGCTTAATGAGCTGTTAGGTGCTATAGGTAATGGTGATCTGATGGCCTATGTCGCTGCCCAAAAATTGCTGGCTGCTGACAATCCAGAATATGAGGCGGTAACGGTCGAAGGTGGAGGACCAGTCGCAATCAGAGGAGGCGAGGGACTTATCATCAACTACGGAAAATGCTGTGGGCCGGTTCCCGGAGACCCAATCGTGGGACATATGACTCCTGGAAAGGGCCTGGTTGTGCATATTGAGTCCTGCCCAAATATAAATGAATTTAGAAGGAGAGCTTCGCGTGAAATCATCCCGGCCAGATGGACAGTAAAAACGGAGGGAGAATTTCAAACCGCACTTCGCCTAAACGTATCCAGGCGAAAGGGCATACTAGCTCAAATCGCTTCAGAAATTTCAGATGCTGAAGCTGGGTTAGAAGCGATAAACACAGAGGAACGAAATGCAGAAATCAGCACGATCGATGTTGCCCTGACTGTCAAAAATAGATCTCATCTTGCAAAAGTCATGAGGCGGTTACGAAACGAGGTTGCAGTCATTAATATAAACAGGAAAGGCCAGTAACAACGAGGAGACTGACGATAAAAAAGGAAATAAAAAGTAGTCTAGCCCCCGCCGCCATCGGCCCATATTCGCAAGCTATCGAGTCCTTGGGTGAAAAAATTTTTTTCATTTCTGGACAAATACCGCTCAAACCCGATGAAGTCCAAATTGAATATTCCGATTTTATTTCGCAAGCCAAACAGGTATTTGAGAATCTTAACCAAATAGTTAAAGCCGCCAANTGTGAGATGGANGACGTTGTTAAACTCACAATTTATCTCACCGATCTCACAAATTTTGATNCCTTAAATCAAATAATGACCAACTACTTCAACGAACCGTTTCCTGCTCGTTCAACGATCGAAGTGTCAGCTTTGCCCAAAGGAGCTNTAGTAGAAATAGATGCTATTTTAGTGAGATAAGAAAAGTGGGGCTAAATCCTTATGGCAACGTTACTGCTCTCTCAGGAGTTGGGCCAAAAACTCAAGCTGAGCTTCGGAACCTTGGCATNGAAACCTGCCTAGATCTTTTACTCCATCTACCTATTCGCTACNAAGATCGTTCCAAAATAACCCCCATAGATCAGCTACTGGTTGGTGAAGAAGCGCTAATAGAAGGCACCATAGTATCGACTTCGCTATCTTATAGAGGAAGACGCAGCCTCGAATGCATTATACAAGACGAACAGAAAGAAATGACGCTCAGGTTCTTTTTCTTCAACAAACATCAGCAAGCCGCATTGACTCAAGGTACATGGATTAGGGCATTCGGGGCCGCAAAACAATGGGGAAAATCGATAACAATGATTCATCCCGAATATAAAACATTCAGAGATAAACCCGATTCGCCCGATCAAAAATTGACACCTGTCTACAGTCTGACAAAGGGGATTACCCAAAACAAGCTTCGCGGGCTTGCGGTCTCAATGACCAAGCTTGAATGGCCACAAGAAGGTGGGGTCCCTTATCAAAAACTAAAAACCCTACATTCACCTCCTAACAAAATGNATCTAAGAGAAATTGAGGAACTTAGAGAAGAAGTTGCTCTGGACGAATTAACCGCTCACTACATTCTCACAAAACAAAGATCTAATGAGAGAATNAATCAAATAGCAAAGCCNCTCCCNCGATCCATTGCTTTAGGTAAAAAGCTTTTAGCACAACTTGGATTTAGCCTAACCCTAGCTCAAGCAAGNGTAACTAAAGANATCTTATTAGACCTAGAAAAGCCCTATCCAATGCTCCGCCTACTTCAAGGCGATGTAGGCTCAGGTAAAACTATAATTGCCGCTTTTGCAGCCATTCGGGCCATTGAACAAGGCAATCAAGCCGCATTACTGGCGCCTACAGAATTGTTGGCAGAACAACATTTCAATAATTTTCGCGAATGGCTTGGCCCTTTGAATATTCGGGTCTGCGTACTGACAGGAAAAACCAGCAAAAAAGTATTGACCAAAATGCTTGACCAAATTGAAAACGGAGACTGGGACCTGGTCATCGGTACTCACGCCATTTTTCAGGAGAGAGTGACATTTAGAAATTTAGTACTAACTCTGATCGACGAGCAACATCGATTTGGAGTCCACCAAAGAATGGCCCTACTTAAGAAAGCCCCAAACACCTTGAGTCCACATCAGTTAATCATGACTGCAACACCGATCCCACGAACGCTCACTATGGCCCTGTATGGTGATATGGACGTTTCAATCATCGACGAGTTACCAAAAGGAAGAAAACCAATTCAGACAAAAGTAATCGACTCAGAGGAACGAGAGTTCCTTTATGAAAAGGTTCACGAAGCGGTAAATAGAGGTCACCAAGTTTATTGGGTATGCACCCTGATCGAAGAATCGGACTCAATCAATGCAAATTCCGCGATTCAAGTCCATCAGGAACTACTAAATNTAAAATGGAAGCTTCGTATCGGCTTGCTCCACGGTCAACTTAGCAGCCAAGAAAAATCAGACATAATGTCAGCTTTCAAAAATGGTGAGTTAGATATTTTAGTGTCGACCACTATAGTGGAGGTTGGAGTTGACGTACCAAATGCAACGCTCATGGTAATCGAAAACGCTAGCAGACTCGGCCTAGCTCAGCTCCATCAGCTGCGGGGTCGAATCGGCAGAGGCCATGCGGCGAGCGACTGTATTCTTTTGTCGCAAGCTTCTGACGGGCTCGTTAGCAAGCAGCGCTTAGCTGCTATGANAGACAGTCAAGACGGATTTTTNCTTGCAGAACAAGATCTTAAAATCAGAGGACCNGGCGATGTATTGGGCACCCGGCAATCTGGAGAGGAAAGCTTCAGGCTCGTAGACCTGGCTACTCACTCACATCTAATTTCAAGGGCGATTGAACGAGGTGAAAGCTTACTAAGGTCAGAGACCATAGATGCGAAGCAAGAAATTATTGGCCTACTGTCCACTTGGAATCGCAAACAGCAGCAATTACTGCGAGCCTGAGCACCTACAAAGTATGTATTAGCCGGTCGTTAATTCACCCACGTCATTGTANGTTTCTCTGTTCAGTTGANCCTCACTCGCCGCGATAGAAGCAGCGACCATACCATCTCCAGCAACATTAACTGTTGTTCTCATCATATCCAGAAGTCGGTCAACTCCAATAATCAATCCTATCCCCTCAACTGGCAAACCCGCCTGAGCCAAAACCATGCTTAACATGACGATACCCACTCCGGGAACTCCAGCCGCGCCAATCGAAACCATAGTCGCTGTGAGAATCACCATTAAATAAGCGTTTACAGACAGATCAATACCGTAGAATTGAGCAATAAAAACAGTGGCCACTCCCTGCATAATCGCTGTGCCATCCATATTTATAGTCGTTCCAAGTGGCACGGCAAAAGACGCGACTTTATTATCAACTCCTAGCTTTTCTTTGACCGTGCGCAGAGTAACCGGCATCGTCGCCCCACTTGATGCGGTACTAAAAGCAACTAAAAAAGGTTCTCTCATTTTTCTTAGATAAATGATTGGATTAACCTTGGCAATAAAAGTGAGCAACATCGGATACACAATAAGAGCCTGCATGGACAACACTAAAACGACCGTAAAAAAGTAACTAGCTAGCTTCGTGATTTCATTCCAGCCAACGGTTAGTCCCAGCTTAAGCATCAAGCAAAAAACACCATAAGGCGCTAAAGAAATAATCATCGTAATCAGTCGCATGAGGATCTCATTCAAATCCTCGAAAAAACTAATTACCCTTTCACCCGCTAATTTGCTCTGGCTTAACGCAATTCCTAACAACATCGCAAATACAATGATTTGCAGCATCTCACCCTCGGCCATCGAAGCAATCGGATTGTCAGGGAAAATATTGATGAGAGTCTCTTTGATACCCGGNGGCTCTTTGCCTTGATAGTCAGGAGCCTCCAATACGCTGCCCGCGTCCATGCCCGGATCAATAATCAACGAAACAGATAAGGCCATCGTCACGGCAATCGCTGTAGTTAATAGATAAAGACCTATTGCTTTACTACCCAGTCTGCCAATGCTACCGGTCGCGCCTAAGCTTGCTGCACCACAAGTAAGTGAGACAAACACCAACGGAACCACCAGCATCTTCAAGGAAACTATAAATATCTGCCCAACCGCGTCGAATAGGCCATCCACCAGATAAATTCGGAGGAAATTTTCAGGCGGTAGACTGAGCCACTGAAATAGCAACCCCGTCAATAACCCAACAACCATCCCCGTGAGAATTTTTGCAGTTAAGCTCATAGTCGATACTTACCCAATCTCAATCATTTCAAAATCGTCCTTGCCAACACCGCACTCTGGACAAACAAAGTCGTCCGGCACATCCTCCCAACGAGTTCCTGGTTCGATGTCTTCCTCTTCATAGCCCTCGGCTTCATCATATATCCAGCCACAAACAATGCATTGCCACTTCTTCATCTAACTACCTGTTCTACTTATTTCTTTGTACTGAGCGAAAGGCACGTAACCTACTTTTGTGGTTAGCAAAAATCAATGCTTGTGACACCTAAACTTCCTCAGCAACTGATGCAATAATTATAGAACACCACCTTGAAACAAAAAGAAAGACTTCGAGCCTATGCAATTTATTGCTTATACGAAATTAATGCGAATCGATAAGCCCATTGGCTCTTTATTATTACTCTGGCCAACACTGACAGCCTTATGGNTCGCATCTCAAGGCCAACCTCCNNTTGANTTGGTTATTATTTTCATTTTAGGAACCTTTATCATGCGAAGTGCCGGATGCGTTATAAATGATTTCGCTGATCGGAACTTTGACGGAGAGGTCGAGAGAACCAAATCACGGCCATTAGCGACTGGCGAGGTTAAGCCGATCGAGGCGATCGCCTTATTCTTGATACTCTCGCTCTGCGGAGCCTGTCTTCTAATCTTCCTGAACCGGTTCACTCAACTCTTAGCCTTCATCGCGCTTTTTGTAATCATCCTCTATCCCTTTTCGAAACGATGGACACACCTACCTCAGTTTGTATTAGGCATAGCCTTTAGTTGGGGAATCCTAATGGCATGGAGTGCAGTAACNAACGAACTATCCACTTTGCCATTGGTATTGTTTGCCACATCGGTCATTTGGATCATTGCCTATGACTCGCTTTACGCAATGGTAGACAGAGAGGATGATTTAACAATCGGCATTAAAAGTAGCGCTATATTATTTGGGGATAAAGCACACCTGATTATCGGAATTCTGATGTCTTTGACAGTGCTGGGGTTTTGTCTTTTTGGATCGTTATTAGACTTCGGCGGCTTCTATTACATTGGGGTCATGCTTTGCTCGTTGTTATTTATCTATCAGCTAAAGTTAATATCAAACAGAAACCGAGAGAACTACTTTAAAGCCTTTCTCAACAATAACTGGGTTGGTCTTGCCCTATTCGCTGGAACTGTCCTCGAAACAGCACCCTGGGCCGCAATATGAAGAGGATTCTTCAAAAGGCTAGTACTTTTATTGACTCGGCTCACACGCGACTTGCGTCAATCATTAAATGGGCTTCCTTGCTGATGGTCGCTACAACGCTGATTGTAGTCATACTGAGATATGTATTTTCCGTCGGCGCTATCGCTATTCAAGAACTAACCATGTACTTCCACGGCATTTTGTTTTTGTTAGCTATTCCCCATGGGATTCTAAAGGATACGCATGTTCGAGTTGATCTGGTGTACAGTCGCCTTTCAATGGAGCGACGAAACTTAATCAATTCCATCGGCCATTGTCTTTTTCTGATTCCTGTTGGCATTTTTATGGTGCTAACTAGCCTACCCTATGTCGAAACTAGCTGGGCAATTCGGGAGAGGTCGTCTGAAGTAGGAGGATTACCTGCGATATTTGCATTAAAAGCTTGCGTGCCCATCGCAGGTGCTTTGTTGACGCTACAAGGTTTTAGCGAACTCATAAAAAAGTTGCTCAAAGAATAAGACGATAACGAGACATGATTGACGCAGCACCTCTGGCCATGTTTTTAACCACGTTCATAGCCCTGATCGCGGGGTATCCGGTTGCCTTGACTCTGGCAGGGGTGGCCCTGATATTCGCTCTGATAGGGACTGTTTTCGGCATCTTTAATCCTTCCGATCTAGGTTTTGCGGCTGGCAGACTATTCGGCCTGGTAACCAACCAAACTTTGATCGCAATTCCCTTGTTTGTCTTCATGGGAGTTACTCTCGAAAAAACAAAAATTGCTGAATCGTTACTCAGTGATCTTTCCAGCCTTTTTGGTCGGAGCCGTTCGGGATTGGCAGCCACCGTTATCTTGGTGGGCGCACTAATGGCAGCAAGCACCGGAATCGTCGGGGCCACCGTGGTCACAATGAGCCTGATGGCCTTACCAGTAATGCTGAAAGCGGGCTACGACGCTCGGCTTGCGACTGGCACGATCAGCGCGACAGGAACACTAGGTCAGATAATACCACCCTCCATTGCTCTGGTTTTACTAGGGGATGTACTATCGAATGCTTATCAGCAAGCACAATTAAACCAAGGGATCTTCGCACCCAAGTCCGTCTCTGTTGGCGACCTCTTTGCTGGAGCTATTGTCCCAGGGCTCTGCCTGGTGATTCTTTACTTGCTATATGTGTATACCAACATCCTGCTTTCGAAAAGTAAGATCGACTCTAAGCAAGCGTCAGATCAAAAATTTAACGTTTTCTCACTATTAGCCTCTTTAGCACCGCCTCTTTTACTCATATTCGCAGTTTTAGGATCGATAATTTTGGGTTATGCAACACCCACAGAAGCGGCTGGTATAGGAGCAGCCGGAGCAATTCTGATTGGAATAGCCACAAAACGACTTGAGTTTTCAACCATTAAAGCAATCAGCGAATCAACTCTATCTACCACGGGAATGGTTTTTTTCATTTTGATTGGCGCCTCTATTTTTTCTCTGGTATTTCGAGGGTTCGGAGGAGATGAGCAGATACAAGGCTTTTTTGACGCAATGCCAGGCGGCGTCACCACAGCGCTAGTTGTGGTAATGGTCGTGATTTTCCTGTTAGGTTTTATATTAGATTTCATTGAAATCACATTTGTTGTAGTACCAATCGTAGGCCCGGTGCTTCTTGCGATGGGAGTGGATCCAATATGGTTGGGGGTAGTCATCGCAATCAATCTGCAGACCTCTTTTCTGACGCCCCCATTTGGTTTCGCGCTTTTCTATCTGCGTGGCGTCGCGCCATCTAGTATAGAAACCAAGGACATTTATCTTGGCGCTCTGCCCTTTGTCGGTCTTCAGATACTTATTCTGATTCTACTCTTCATCTATCCGTCGATCGCAACATGGTTGCCGGCAAGACTATACGGCTAAAAAAGATGATTTCACTAAGAAACCTGAAAATATGGAATGGCCACCAATCAATACCAGAGAATTCCATCGACATCGAAGGCAGTTTGATTAGCAATATAGGAACCGACCTGCCTGTGACACAAGAGAGCATTGATTGTTCTGGTATGACCGCTATTCCTGGATTGATAGATGCTCACGTTCACCTGGAACTCAATCCAGATGACCACAAGGCACCAGACAAACCNCATCCTAATTTACCAAGTCTGATGGAAGAACGAGCAAAAAAAATGGTTATGGCCGGAATCACTACGGCCAGAGATCTGGGCGGAGGAACGTGGCAGGAATTTTCGCTCAGGGACTCTATTAATACTGGCCTAAAATTAGGCCCGCGATTGTTATGCTCNGGTCAACCTATCACTTCTCCTGGAGGACATTGTCACTTTTGGGGGGGAGAGGCCTCAAACATCACTGAGGCTAAACAAGTTCTAAAGCGACAAGTTGAGCGAAATGCAGACCTGATCAAAATCATGGCAACAGGCGGAAGATTAACTAAGGGCAGTTCCCCAACTAACCCGCAGTTTTCATTAGANCTTATCAGTGAAATTGTTCAGATAGCTCATGCCGAACTTCTTCCTGTCGCCGCGCACTGCCACGGAACCGAAGGAATCTATCGCGCAGCCTCAGCTGGCGTCGACACCATAGAACACTGCTCCTGGGTTGGAGAGGCCGGCTGGGCATCGGACTTTCAATTAGACGTCGCAAAGCTGATCAAAGAAAACAACTGTCGTGTATCTCCAACCGTGAATAAAGGCTGGTCTCGAATGTTAGACGAAAGTCGNAAGAAGACTTTAACAAANCTTCGGACGGGNTATCAGGAAATGCAAAGACTAGAGATACCGATGATAGCCAGCACCGATGCCGGGATACCCGGGGTCTATCATGAAGATTTGCCTGACGCTCTCGCAGTTTTTGCTCAGATAGCTGAGTTAAGTCCAGAACAAGCTCTCAAGTCTGCAACATCAACTTCCGCAAATGCATTGGGTATATCCGTCTCTACCGGCTCTCTAGAAAACGGGAAATTCGCAGATCTCCTCATAGTTGACGGCGATCCGCTCCAGGATCTGTCTGCAATTAAATCAATCTTTAAGGTCTATGCCTCTGGTCGAGATGTGATGAGGCTCAGTTGAACGAAGACCACTTCGGATTTCGCTTGTCTAGGAAGGCTTGTACGCCTTCCTGATAATCCTGCTCCTTCATCATTTCTTTCAACAATTTCTCAGAATCCTCCACAGAGCTCGCCGCGTCACGATGAAGATCCTTATAAATCTGCCACCTCGTCTGTTTAATCGAATTGGGCGACACAGCGCGCACCATCTCATGAAGGTAGCCTCGTGCCTGCTGAACTATATTCACTGAATCAAACAGTTGGTTGACTAGACCCATTGTTAGCGCTTCTTCTGAGTAGAAAACACGGCTAGTGAGCAACAAATCATTTGCTCTTCCCAGACCCACCAGTCTAGGAAGAACCCAAGACAACCCATATTCGGCTGGCAAATTCAGTTTCCCGTGCGCTGTGGTCAACTTAATACCAGGCGCGGCAAAACGAATGTCTACAAAACAAGCCAACGCCAATCCAACTCCGGCAACCGGTCCATTAATCGCAGCAACGATAGGCTTGGACAGGCCATAGTGGTAAGCGAACAGTGCATCAAAATCATCGCTAACCCCATAGCCGGGCCACTCGATTTCATCACTGGTCCCAGAGTCATAACCCCCTTTTTTGATATGGCCTGTCAGGGCATCCGAATCACCGCCAACGCAAAAACCCTTCCCTCGACCCGTCACAACAATACCCCTTACTCCTTGGTCTTGCTCAGCCCTGCTAAGCAAGTAACGATATTCGGTATGCATGCGTCCTGTCCAAGCGTTCATCCTCTTTGGACGACTCAACCAAATTGTAGCGATACCTTCTTCATCGACTTCAAATTCTGTACTTTTCAGCTCCAACATCTCACCTTGCATTCAAGTAGGCTTGCTCACTAATCGCGTGATAGCCTCGCACATCCTCTAAAAAACTCATATAAGACGAGTATATTCGTTGTGATAATTCGTCTTCTTTAGCCGCCTCCTTAACCACTTCTTGCGCCAGCGACCTGAACTTTTGAACAACGTCGCTTGGTAGAGGGCGAAGCTCTACTCCATGTTCCGTAACGAGGGTCTCTAGCGAAGCATTATTCCTCGCCGTAAACTCACTCAGCATGTCATCNTTGATCGCTCGGCTAGCCACTTCAATCATTACCTGCAGNTCTCTAGGNAAAGACTCATACGCCTCACGGTTCAGGATCAGCTCGAGAGTAGGACCTGGTTCGTGCCAACCAGGGTAGTAGTAATATTTAGCAACCGTATGCAAAGCAAAAGCGAGGTCATTGTATGGGCCCACCCACTCGGTAGCGTCAATTACTCCCGTCTGCAAAGCCGTATAAACTTCGCTNCCCGGAAGCGAGACAGGTATGCCACCAGCACGCTGCAATACTTCGCCTCCGAACCCAGGAATCCTCATCTTGAGTCCTTTAATATCTTTTAAAGAGCGTATTTCCTTNTTGAACCAACCTGCCATTTGCACTCCGCTATTACCCGCAGCAAAGGGCACCAAATTAAAACGCGCGTAAAGCTCCCTCCATAGCTCAATACCGCCGCCATAATGCAACCAGCTATTCATTTCNTGTGCGTTCATCCCGAANGGGACGGTTGCAAACATCGGAGCAACCGCCGCTTTGCCAACCCAATAGTAAGCTGCACCATGTCCCATTTCTGCGGCGCCCTGTGATACAGAGTCAAACACCTCGAAAGCTCCCACCAATTCACCTGAACCGTACACCTTGATATCTAGACGCCCATTACTCATTTGCCTTAGTTTTTCCGCCAATCTTTCAGGAGCGGCGCCTAGACCCGGNAGGTTCTTNGGCCANGTCGTAATCAATTTCCACTTGTAAANATCGGATTCGGTGGTNCCCCCTGCTACCCGTGTATTTTCTTGNGAATCCCCACAACCCATAGTTAGAACTAGCCCGAAAAAGAAAAATCCCCNTAGTAGCTTACCCATAGTTACCTCCTTACAATCANCTTAGTCTAGAGTCTCGAGATTTGCATACGAAACCATTAGCCATTTTGAACCGGCTCNAGAAAAATTGACTTCAACCTTGGCTCTNTCGCCCGAGCCTTCAAACTGCAAAACAACACCCTCCCCGTATTTCTGGTGCNAGACTCGCTGACCCATNCCNAGACCNTGTCCATTCGCATCAGANTTAGATNGCCCATAACCACTACCTATATCNCGTTCAATTTCACCGCCGAGTCTTACNTCAGATAACAGCTCTTTCGGTATCTCGAGCAAAAATCGACTCGGTCTGTTGAAACTATCCTGTCCATGCAACCTTCTGGTCTCAGCATACGTTAGATAGAGCTCCTTCATAGCCCGGGTAATACCGACATACGCCAAACGCCGTTCCTCTTCCATACGGCCCGGCTCATCTGAAGCCATTTGATGAGGAAACAAACCCTCTTCCAACCCTCCCAAGAAAACCAACGGAAATTCCAGCCCTTTCGCTGAATGAAGAGTCATCATCTGCAAACACGGTCCATTAACATTTTGGCGTTCTCCTGAATCGAGTGAAACCTGATCCAAGAACTCTTGGAGTAATCCAACACCTGCGTTATCGCTGTCCTCAAGAGGGAAAACAAGCTCGCCATCAAACTGGTGGCAAGCAGAGACCAGCTCCTCTAGGTTTTCTTTTCGCGCCAAGCCTCGTTCACCCTTTTCCTGACTGTGATAATCTAATAATCCGCTACCCACGACACAGTGCTGTGCAAGTTCATGCAATGGCAATGCCTCAGTATCTTTTGACATCGAGAGGATCAGGTCTAGAAATCCCTTTACAGAATTTGCGGCTCTCGCGGTTAAAATCGCCCCTTCCAAACTTATTAAAGACGCTTCCCAAAGCGAACTTCCTCTTTCTCTTGCAACTCCNCGAACAATCTGTAANGTCTTATCGCCTATTCCCCTCGGCGGCGTATTAACCGCTCTTTCAAAAGCCGTATCTGAGTCTTTATCGAGCATCAACCTCATATAAGCCAGGGCGTTCTTGACTTCCGCTCGTTCGAAAAACCGCTGTCCACCGTATATGCGATACGGGATATTAGCCCTCAACAAGGCCTCTTCGATTACTCTGGACTGGGCGTTAGAGCGGTATAGGACAGCGATTTCGTCTGGGCCACCACCTCCGTCAATCCATTGCTGACTTCGCTCTACTATAAAACGAGCTTCATCAATGTCGTTATAGCCAGAGTAAACTTTAATGAGATCACCTTGATCACCGTCGCTCCATAATTCCTTACCCAAACGGTCGTTATTGTTGTTGATCAACGCGTTTGCCGCGTTCAGGATATTTTGGGTAGAACGATAATTTTGTTCGAGTCGAATGGTTCGCACGGCCTCAAAATCCCTACCGAATTGATGAATGTTCTCTATACGAGCTCCCCTCCAGCCATAAATAGATTGATCATCATCTCCTACTACCATGACGTTTGATGTTTCCTGGCTCAAAAGTTTTAGCCATGCATATTGAATGGTGTTGGTATCTTGAAACTCATCAACCAGGACACTCTTGAATCTTGAGCGGTAATGCTCGAGCATCAGGGGATGTTTCAGCCAAATCTCGTAACTCCTGAGCAATAATTCAGCAAAGTCGACCAAACCACCTCTAGAACAGGCGTCTTCATACTCTTGGTAAATTCGTTTGTGCGTAATTTGAAAAAGATCATCACCAGCCTCAACATCTTTACATCGTCGACCCTCATCTTTCTGTTCATTAATAAACCACGCCGCCTGTCTAGCAGGCCATTTTTTCTCATCGAGATCTAAATTTTTAAGAATTCTCTTAATCAATCTGACCTGATCATCGGCATCTATAATCTGAAAGTTTTGTGGCAGCCCCGCCTCTTCCCAGTGCATGCGCAGCAANCTGTGTGCTAATCCATGAAAAGTGCCGACCCACATACTTCTCGTCGAGACACTCAAAAGCTCCTCAATTCGCGATCGCATCTCAGTCGCCGCTTTGTTAGTAAATGTAACAGCCAAAACACCCTGAGGAGAGAGTCTTTCCACTTCGATTAACCAAGCAATACGGTGAACCAGCACGCGGGTTTTACCACTGCCAGCCCCGGCCAAAATCAAGGTGTTACACATAGGCGACGAGACCGCCTCGCGTTGCGGGTCATTAAGCCCTTCAAGAATGTGTGTGACGTCCACCTTGAAAAATCCAGTGTCTATTTCAGCTTATTCTAAAGCCAGATCAGCGGGCGAGCGAATTTTTACAACCGAAACCGATGATTGACTATAATGCTTGCGAGCTCCTTTATATTACGAAGGTCAAAATTTGAGATCTACATCAGTATCAACAAATCTACTATTTTTGGTTCTAGCTCAATTTATCTGCTCGTTCGGATGGAGTATCGAAACCCTAAGCTATCGACTAGTGTCCGAAGTAGAAGGCGTAGAAATCCGTTCGTATTCAGAACACCTNCTCGCGACAGTTAACACGGAAAGCGGTTTTAATCGCGCCGGATATTCCGCATTTGGAGATCTTTTTGACTATATCAGCGGTAATAATCAGGACAAACAAAAAATAGCCATGACAGCCCCCGTAATCCAGAGTCCGACCGAGAAGGGCTGGGCAGTCTCCTTTGTCATGCCTGAAATGCTTTTGTCTCGGGGCATGCCTGAGCCCCAGTCAAATCAGGTAATCCAGGAAAAAATAGAATCCAGACTGATGGCAGCTGTCCAGTACTCAGGATCCTGGAGAGAGTCCAAGTTTCTCAAACATAAAGATATTCTTGTTAAGACGATCAAAAAAACCGATTATCGAATCTGCGGGCCAATTCTATGGGCCCGTTACAACCCTCCTTTTTCACTTCCTTTCATGCGTCGAAATGAAGTTATAGCTCAGGTGTGCAAAGGGGCAATCGTACAGAATTCTGAGCTTTCCAGTGGATAGAAAACCTGTGCTCTTAAGCGATGAACAGGTCAGGTCTTTCATCGTCAACGGCATGCTAGTTCTCAAGCCTGAAATAGACAAGTCGATCCACAGCGAGATCAACTCGTTGCTCGCCTATAGCTCGCAGAATGAATCTTGGCATGGAAACAATCTCATTTCACGGATACCCCTGACACACAAAGTATTGAGGAGTCCAATTATCCACGGAGCTCTGGTTTCCTTAGCAGGTCCCAACTATTACCTCCACCCTCACCGAGCCTTACACAGGAGCACGCCAGTAGATGAGGTGCCCGATGACATAAATGCAAAAAGCAATGCCCCGAAAATGGGCCAAGGGTCGACGGCAGGATCGGGCTGGCACCAAGACGCGCAGAGTCCTCTAGCGAGGGCGAGACATCACTTACCTAAATTTTTAATCGGTTTTTACTTCCCTCATGATACGCCACGCGCGATGGGTCCTACCCGATTAGTACCCGGAAGTTATCTACACTCCAATCCGACAGAGGTTGAAGATGTCTTTTTCCCAGATTTCGTNGANGCCGGCACATTTATTCTGGTTCATTTCGATATGGTTCATGCCGGCTATCCGAATCAAACCGAGCAAGATAGGCACATGCTNAAATTTGTTTTCNCAAGAACGGAAGCACCGAGTAANCCAAGTTGGAATCACCAAAACACAAATTGGATAGTGCCAGAAAACAAGTTAGTTTCATCAGACCTTACACCGGCCTGGGTATACATTTGGCAATGGTTACTGGGGTCTGCACAAACGAGAAAAACTAACGTAGTTAAAGTTAACCGCCCAACTAGCAGCACAAGCTCCTCTCAAAGAGTATTGGACATTTACTCGGGACAAGACCCCGAAAATCCGTCTGAGATTTTAAATCGGCTATTGCAAAAACAGGGACAAAATAAACACGAAAGAGTTCTTATACGGGATAGAAACAACAAGCCCGTACCAAGAGACGATACCCGAGGCTTCCCGATACGTTGGAACGAACGAGCAATAGTCATGGAAGAGGAAACATATCAACTCGCTGCCATGGGGAAAGCAGCATTTGACGCTCTGTCTTCATTACTAGCAAGCGACGATCCTTGGTTACAAATTAACGCCGCCTTTGCTCTAGGGGAGATCAATGAAAGCCCTAAAAGCATAATGTCACGACTTATTGAACTGCTTGATAGCAAGCACCAACAAGTTGTAAGGCAAGTGCTTGATACCCTCGCGTTCAAAACGACTCACTTAACCGAAGCTTGTTATGAAGCCATAAAAAACGTGATTAGAACGGAAAATAGCGACTGGCTGGTGCCCCTGGTTCAGCGAGGTTGGACAGCGCAAGATCAGATCAGGCTTAATGCGGCGTTCCTCTTACTAAATGCAACTAATTGCCCAAATCGTTATCCTCAGGTAGAGGAACTACTGACAGACTTACTATTGGATAAAAATGGTTACGCCGCTGCAGTTGCAGCCGAAGGACTTATAAGGTTAGGCACCCCGACTTCCACCCAAGCAGCGGTTCAATATCTCTCCGATCGCCGATGGGACGAATCGATCAACAGCCGTAAAGCNTTTTAACANAGTTCTTNTTAGGTCCTTCGTATNGGCNGCACGCCTGCCACAGCAATNAAAGACTCAACACAGTCTCGAATTGATANATCTANGGANCGGAANTCCATACCAGTGACCGCCTTNATTCGATCATTTCTCAATTCACAGCCNGCCCATATTTTTCTGAATTCTTCCTCCCGTGCTTGGATGTGTTCTGGGAAAGAATCCGTGACCTCNGGANTNTCAAATTCCAGCTCAGGCAACAANCGGTCAATACTCGAACACACGTCTTCCACATTTCTNGNATCNGTAGACCAGGCTATATAGCGCTCNCCATTGCTGACTTGAACGCTCTCTAACAAACGAATGTGGCATTCTGCATCATCACGAACATCCACCGTCATCCAAGGNCGGTACACCCCGTTTTGGTAGTACTTGCCCAACAACATCATTTCNATNTTGTGTTGCCAGGGNCCATAGTCCTTTTGATGAGCGGATAAAATGGGGCCCACATTATCGGCGGGGCAACAGGTAATAGCCTCCCAAGTACCGCTCTCGNCAGCCGCNTCAGCAAAAGCNCGCTGNGCAACAATCTTGCCCATCGAGTAGCCNTGGCCTTTTTCNGGCGTTCNNTTGGGATTTTGCTCATCCGGGTATCGGTCCTCATAAAACACCGGTCGTCTGACCAGTTCTTGCAGATCCATTTCCGATATCACCGCTGCAATGCTCGANGTGACGANTNCCCGGGTGACAGACTCNGACTTGTTAATGCTATTTATTACATTCGNACAGGTTCTAGCCACATAGTCCTGATCGTTGTAATCGCTGACATGAGAAACATGACAAACCCCGTTACAGCCTTTGAATATCTCATCAAAACAACCCTCCTGATCCAAGTCAGCAGAGTGCAGGGTCAAACGGCCACTGGCAAAACCGGGCATCTCTTTGAGAAAACCCACTCGATCTTCGTTGGTTGCGTCTCTGACACACGCCCTTACACGATATCCCTTATCCAGTAACAGCTTTACCACCCATCCTCCAATAAAACCCGCACTGCCCGTAACTGCGACCAACCCTCCCTTGGGTATTGCTGACATCACTCTCTCCAACGTAGAAAAATTTGTAAATTACTATAACGAAATTCAAGAACCTATCCAAAAATAGCTTAAGCCACACAAAAATTAAGCGTGTATTATCCAGTGACGCCCTTGAAGACGATAGGTAACAACGTGAGTGAGCCCAAATCTGAGAAACCCAATGTCTTGGTGATTATTACCGATCAGCAAAGAGCTGATCATCTTGGGTTTATGGGCAACCAAGTAGTGAATACTCCTAACTTAGACCAGCTCGCTGAACGAAGTGCTGTATTCAAAAACACCTGGGTTTCAAATCCGGTCTGCATGCCCAACCGATGTTCAATACTCACCGGCAGAATGCCTACTGCGCACGGGGTCATATTTAATGACCGAAGTTTAGATTGGAATAGCAACACGTTCGTACGCCAATTCAAAAGGGCTGACTATTCAACAACTTTAATAGGCAAGTCTCACATACAGCATGGCGCGAGCCGAAACTCAATAGTTCCATTTAGAGGTGAAGGCGCGTTTGAGACGCCCCACGGAGAACACTGGGACAAAATCGAGAACTTCGAGCAATACCTTGATGGCGATACTCCTGAGATAGATGATTTTTATGGCTTCGAGGAGATCGAGTTGGCGATTGACCATGGTGCCAGAGTCAGCGGACATCACCTTTTATGGGCCTTGGAGCAAGGCGCTGACAAGAACGATTTGCTGGTCGACTACAATAAAGAGGCTCCAGGACATAAGCGATCAGACCACTGGTGGCAAATCTATCAACCTCCTTATCCTGAAGATTATCACTCCACGACCTTTGTTACTGAGAGAACCATCGATCACATCAAAAGAAAATCCAGCGACAACGAGCCGTGGCTGATCTGGTCATCTTTTCCCGATCCACATCACCCAATGACTCCTCCGGGACGTTGGTTTGAAAAGTATCGCCCCAGCGAAATGCCACTACCTTCTTCTCGTGGCGATAAGTTGGACGGAGCGCCTCAACACCTCCAAAACTTTCAATCCATACATCCTAAAGATCAAGGCCAGTGGGTAGCGCCTTGCGGTTTCGGAAGCGACGAGCTGCTGAGGGAGGCAATCGCCGCAACCTACGGCATGATCGAGATGATCGATAACGGTATCGGAAAAATACTCAAGTCACTTGAGGATACCCAGCAACTNGATAACACGATAATAGTTTTTACNAGTGATCATGGCGANATGATGGGAGACCACGGGTTGTTCTTNAAAGGCTTNATGCATTATCGAGGNACATTACAAGTCCCTCTAATGGTCCGTGCACCNGGAATAGAGGCCCAANAAANCCATGAACTAGCAAGCAGCATCGACATCGGNCCTACGTTGCTCGAACTTTGCGAANTACCCTTNTATGAAGGAATTCAAGGAGAAACTCTAGTTCCGATACTTTTAGGAGATGAACAATCAGTTAGGGACTACGTCCTTATCGAGGACGATATCGCAACCGTTACAGCACAATTAACTCCAATACCTGCCAAAACCAGAACCCTAATCACGAAAACGCACCGTTACACACGTAACTCAAAGCTCGAGGAGCAGCTGTTCAATNTAGACGAAGACCCGGATGAACTCACAGATCTATCAACAGNACNGCANTCNGCAAGATCGGCAATCATAGAACAAATGATGGANGCCCTNATTCAAGCGGATGANGCGGCAAGAGGAGCACCAACAACGGCTTAAGAGTTATCNACAGGCTCGTCTTCGTCGTCCGCCTCCACGTTGTCTTCCACTTCATCTATTGATTGTCGAAAATCGATAGTATGCGATGCCACAAGCCGAGCTATACCCTGGGCCTCCTTATCTAGTCCAAGCGAACCCGCAAGGTTCTTTGTGATTGAGCGTAATTCCTGACGGTGATCAGCCGCATTACCAGGATCTTCCTCAGAAAGCTGACCCAGTCGATAGAGCTTATCTATTTCGAGAATTGGTAACCAGGACTCCACCTCACCTCTCACACCCCCAATGGTAGCAGTGTTCCCCGGAACCACAAACCGACCTTTTCTATANTCCAGTTGNCCCTGATCAATTACTTGTTCCATATGTCGAGCGAGGGTGGAGACGTAACGGCTTCTAATTTGATCGATNTTGCGTTCCTTGTCNGANGAAGACTGCAGAACATCCCAAATTTCTTTACCCCGATANCCCAAGAGGTCACCACCCGTTTTGTCAGATTGGTTCTTNTCACGACNTTTAGCGCGCGNNCCTACTTTCTTTTCTANGATATTGATTCGGGACCACATGTAGACCAAAAGAACCAACACGATCATTAAGAAAAAAGCTACCGCCAGTCCTAATAAGGTCACTATGACGTCCTCATACATGCCATTCTCCGACTTCGAAGTTTGCTTTTATCCTCTACTCTAAACCATTATCAGCCTCGAACTCGACTTCTCTGGTCCTTTGCGCCGCGATTTCCCTAGAAAGCCTGGCCTGCTCGATCAAATACAAATCGTTGAGCTTGACTTCTATTTCTCTTAACGACCTTTGTAAATCTTGAATCGATTTTGAGGGGTTTCCCTGATTCTTGACCATCGAGGCAATTTGCTTGATNGCTTGTTCATTATTAGAGGAGCTCGTCGATACCCCACTTAATACTTCGTTCAAGTTCCCCTCGGATCNAAGCACCCGAGCCGACATATCTTTCTTCAGCTGATTTCTTAACTCATCGATTCTCTCGTTAAGCTCGCGTCTATANGGATCATCTTTTGCCAAGTAATCATTAATAGTTTNCTGGTTTCCCAAGGTTTTTTCGAGCTGTTCTTCAATAATAGAGAACTTTTCGATCCCTTTGGTCATTTGGATGGATCTCTTCGCTACTGCTGTGAGCAACGAGTCGATTTCNACAATTTTTTGCGACATCTGTATCGACATNAAAACAAAAAAACCNACGGNCGCCAACAGCGCTGAACACAAAAAGAGCCCACTGATTAAATTCAGATTCCTAGCCTTTTGAACGCTATCTGCCGTTGTCGCTCGAGATTTTGACATTGTCTCCAACATCAATTCTCTGGCTCTATCGATGTTCTGAGTAACTCCAACCATGGGATCTTCGGGCTCTCCGTAGATATAAAGCCTTGAATCCGCCTTGAGCGCGATTACCGCCTGAGCATCTGAGTTCGAAGAATCTTCCTCTTTAACCAAATCAGTAACAACTTCATCTGGCANTTCATCGGAAACTGTCTCTTCTTCGGATTCCTCAGCAGACGACATCTGTTCTATTGTTTCCGCAGTTTCAATTTCAGGGTCATCGCTTTCGACTACCGCCGCTTTATCTTCGGACCCCTGCACTTCTTCCGTATCTTCGTTCTGAGAAGCTTCCAATTCCTCGGCAGTGTCTTCAGCCTCTTCCTCTAAAGAAGTCTCTNTTNGCTCAACCTCAGCTTCGCTCGTTTCACCGGTATCNGGAGTGTCTTCTACTGGCGCTTGGGAGCTCGAAGCAGAATCAATTTCTTCCTCACTGGCGCCATCAACCTCGGCCAGGAGTTCCTCTCGAGCCTCTTCAAGANTAGCTTCAGAATTAGGCTTCGCCTCTTCTTCCGTATCAGTCTTGTTATCATTGTCAGTTTCGTCTGCCATTCTAAATGACCTCCTTACGTTCTGAATTGGTCCCC
Organism: Gammaproteobacteria bacterium; assembly: GCA_002727775.1. Lineage (GTDB taxonomy): Bacteria > Pseudomonadota > Gammaproteobacteria > Pseudomonadales > Azotimanducaceae > UBA4421. The sequence goes on along the minus strand of PBUF01000015.1, from coordinate 3,382 downwards.
GTTAAGGGTAAATACGCTCACCTAATTTATCACTTGGTACGAAAAACTTATCATTGCCCATGTTATTGCTATTCAAATAACTCTGGGCCAGCTCTCTACTATCGAAGGGTCCGCTTACCACTACGAAACGAGCGTTGGTCTCGCCTTTCGAAAAGACTTTCAGCTCCTTATCAAGTCGTTGGTTCTGCTTCCATAGGAATGCCCTTTGAGGCGCTCGAAANGATGCATGCTGGACAAACCAAGNATTNACAAGAGGTGACNNNGNATTAGATGAAGTNTCNTCGATACCGNCGGAGTTAGCGCCTAGCTCTAATTCGATTTTTTGAGAAGTAGAATCGTCTAAAGAATTCAGGGCTACACCGGTACTGCCCNGACTCTTTCTGTCACTCGATTGATCGTCGCTTCCTAGGAATAAATTCTCTGCAGTAACATCACTCGCCAAAAGCTCAGGTTCAGCCTTTGATTCCTTTTCCCCCATGAGCGGAGGCAATATAAGCGATTCAGTCACTAGGCCCTCGAAATCAGTTAGGTTTTGTGGCTGCGCCTGGGTTTGGCTTTCAGTAGAAACTTCTGAGATGAACTCCGCCATAATCCCACTCTTACCTTCAACAGGCTCATCTATGCTTTCTAAGTCTAAACTAGTAACCCATTTCAAAGCTTTATCAAAGTCGACATAAACCGGAATAGCCGCTAAAACAAAAGCAAAAAAGGCGCATACACCGATATAAGTCACCTTCTTTTTATTCAAAGGAACTTTCAAACGCCTCTTTGGAGGCTTGTCCTCCGATATCGGCGAAACCAACTCCTGGAAGTCCTGCTCAAGGCTTTCTTCAATCTTTACATTCAATTCTTCAGAAAAAGGAACTACGGCTGAGGTGGTCTTACTCTCAATCGATACCCCAATCTCTTTCATCAAAGCAGAGTACTCTGCCCCGCTACCAACAAGTTTCGCTTGATCCAGAAGGCTATTACATTCTTCTAATTCTGGCAGTTCTATGACAAAAGGAATTGCCTGGGTCAGCTCTGCGATTTTTTCTACATTAGTCTGACCGGCCCCAACAGAACGACCAGTTATAATCAGCGATATACCAGCAGATTTGAACTGCCGAACAAGACTTGCCGCAAAAACGGTCTCATCAGGGCTGTTAGATTGAGCATTTTCTAATATCCAGATCTCTCGGGTAGTAACGGCGTTTCGTGAGTGCGAGCTGGTTAAATTAAGATCTTTAACGCTTTGATTCAGACTGGCAACAATATGCTCTCTTTCCTGTCTAATTCGACGGACCTTAACGGACTCCGTCGCTCTTCTCGCCCCCATACTTTGGGCTAANTCGTCAATAATCGCTCGAATACANTANCGAGTGTAAGCTTGGTGNCCAGTATCCAAGACNACTGCCCGACCTGACAACGCAAGCTGATCCGTCGCTCTTGCAAGAAGTTCTGCGTGCGCATCAGGAAAAAATAACGTCCTGTTTAACTGGGGTTCTTTACGTTCTGGGATCATTTTTTGCTCCTATTCACGCCTAGGCCTGCTGACCNAGTTCATCGAAAATTAATTCTGGAGGTATTTTAGGTTTTGGCTTAGCCGGTTTTTCCATNGTTGGAGTAAGGCTATTNAGGTTGTATACGTATGCNATCACNTGGGCGACGGCAAAAAACAAACCTGGCGGAATAAAACCTCCTACCTCAGTTGTGAAATANAANGCTCTAGCTAAAAGTGGNGCCTCAAATATCTCCACTTCAGCNTCCTGTGCTCTNTCTCTAATTCGNTTNGCCATCAGATTNTTACCCTTNGCNACNACTTTNGGNGCTTCATCNTTGGAAACGTCGTACAACAAAGCGATCGCNAAATGTTGGGGGTTNGTNATNACNACATCTGCGGTNGGAACNTCTTCAAGCATTCNTTGTTGNGCTAAGTCTCTTTGTTTTTGGCGTATTTTTTGTCTTACTTCGGGCTGACCCTCGATGTCTTTGAGCTCNTCTTTAATCTCCTTCTTGGTCATTTTCAACTTCTTGATNAACTCAAACTGTTGATAGGGAATATCGATCGCCGCAATAAGAATTAGCGCCGTACANGTCACAAGCGCACCCAATAAAACNAATTCAATTCCTGACTCAATCGCNTGAAATACTTCACTGTTTCCGATACTNACGATTTCTTCNAAATTGAAATACAAAAANGTTCCGGCAAACGCTGCGACTAATGAAAACTTCAANAGNGCCTTGGTAAGCTCAACGATAGCGCGAAGACCNAATATTCTCGCCATNCCTTTTATNGGGTTNAATTTNCTNGCTTTNGGCTCAATCGATTTNAAAGTCATNACAAANCCGCCAAGNANGGANGCGGANCCCACAGCAAANAANACNGCCACCANCATCATGGGCACAAGGGTCAGATAACCATCTAAAGCGATGGAACTCATCCACCCAAACATCATCCCTTTGTCAAAAACCAATTCAGCTTTCAAAGTTAATGCCTGGGCAAATAAGTCCCTAAATCGCGGGCCCATCCAAAATCCACCTGCATAAAGTGTTGCGATGACAGAGATGGTTACAGCAGCAATTGTCATGTCCTGTGATCGAAGCACCTGACCTTCTTCCTTTGCCTTTTCAAGGCGCCTCGCGGTGGGTTCTTCGGTTTTTTCTTCTTGTGGAGTATCTTCTTCTGCCATTTGGTCCTCTCAAATTACGATAAGAGTATTTCTTGAAGATTTTTGAACGCGCTATACCAGAGCCCTTCAAGCCTTCCTAGCAGGGCTACCACCGTCAACGTCAACATCGCCAACCCTATTGGAATAAGAGCAGGGAAACCCACAGCAAAAATATTTAAGCTGGGAGACGCTCGCGAAACCACACCAAGACAAACGTTAACCATTAAAAGTCCAAATACCACAGGGAGCACTAAAGCAATGCCCCCAATGAACATCTGGGAAGTCCAAGACAAAAATCCTGCCAGCGCTTTATCGCTGAGCAAACCACTACCAACAGGAATTGCCACAAAACTATCAGCGATAATAGTGATTAGAATAAGATGGCCTCCTAGCGCCAAAAATAGAAGCAGGCCCAGAATAAGTAATAATTGAGAAACCGTGGGGACATTACCCAGGTTAGGATCGACCATATTCGCCATACTCAAACCCATCCCTCCGGAAATTGCCTGGCCAGATACGATAATCGCAGCCAAAACCACCTGAAGAGAGAGGCCAATCAAGGCCCCCACTATCACCTCGTTAAAAGCAAAACCAAGGCCCTCGATAGTAAAGGGATCCGCTGGTTGAACATTGAGACCTGGGTAAATCATCATAGTGATTATGAAACCCATTAGTATTCGCGTGCGCAGATTGATAGCGCCCATCGAAAATATTGGAGCCACCAAAAAGGC
>PBUF01000014.1 GCA_002727775.1 Gammaproteobacteria bacterium | reverse complement strand
TGGGTGTTTGCGCAGGACTCCTACCCTGCGCAGCAGGCTGAATGTGTGTCAAATACCGAAGTATCGTTTGTATGTGGTTTGATCAATCCGGAAGATCTTTATCAAATCCCTGATACGGATTGGGTTATCGCGACAGGAAGAATATCGGACTCAGCTGGGCCGATTTATGCTGTGAATATTGATACCCACAATGTTGTGGAGGTCTATCCTCACAATGCTGCGCTACCAGACTTTGACCAGGAGACCTTCACAGAATGTCCTGGGCCAATCCTAACTTTTCAACCGCATGGGGTTACGCTAAGAGAGGGCCCTGACGAAAAGCACACTCTCTATGTAGTCGGGCATGGAGCAAGAGAAGCGGTAGAGGTGTTTAACCTGAGTATGACTGGAGATGGTCCAGTTTTGAGTTGGAAAGGTTGTATCCCAGCACCGGAGGGTACCCGCAGAATTAACTCAATTACCGCTCTTCCTGAAGGCTATCTAGGCGCTACAAATTTTGACACGCAGGGTGGACAACTCTGGGAGTGGGGCCCTTCAACTAGTTGGATTGAAGTTCCTGGATCTTCAATGATGGGTCCAAATGGACTTGTTTCGTCCGAAGATGGCGAATGGTTCTATGTTGGAGGTTGGAGTGACATGGCACTGGTAAGGATATCTAGAGGAAAACTACCGGTGGAAGTCGATTTAATACCAGTGGGTTTTAATGTGGATAATGTTCGTTGGGGTACAGACGGCCGCATTATCGCGGCAGGACATATCCGACGTTGTCCTAGTGATAGCGATTGTGACACATCAGCCGCCAGGGTCGCGAAGGTTAACCCCGAAAATTTTGAGGTGGAACAACTTGTTGATTTCGATGGGAGTGACTTTTTTGCGATGGGAACTGTGGCTATAGATGCAGGTGATGAGATCTGGATCGGAGGGATTTATGGTAGTTTTGCTATCGCAAGATTCCCTCAATAGTGATTGAAGCATGGGACCTTTTGCAAAAAGCCAAGACAAAAATTGAGAGCAAAATTTAATCCTGGCCGTTTACAAAGTTTAATTGTGAGGTTTCCTAAACGTCCTACATTCTGTGAAGTACACAAACCTTATTGCCACCCGGATCGCGTAAGTAGGCAAGGTACATTTTCATTCCGCTGCCCTCTCGGACGCCTGGAGGGTCCTCTATGGCGGTTCCTCCATTCGCCAGCCCCGCCTCGTGCCATGCATCACACTGTTCTGGACTCGCAGCGGAAAATCCAATTGTACTGCCGTTACCTCCGCTTGCAGGTTCGCCATTTAATGGTTTTGTAATCGCAAAAAGACCGTCCTCTGTCCTGTAATAAACCCGCCCGGTATCATCCATAAAACCCGGTTCAATTCCTAAAGTTGCGAATGTCGCATCGTAAAATTTTTTTGCTTCCGCGGTGTCATCTGCACCAAGCACTACGTGACTAAACAAATTTTTTACCTCTATGTTTTAACATTAATAGTAATTTGAAGTTTACATTAAATTAACGCCGTAAGGAGTTTTATCAGCATTAATGATCCTGAAATTTTGGTCTGGGCTGACTACCCCGCACTANCCTTCCNGGTCTAGCTCCAGTGCTTCTGCCATTAAGAAAGATAGGAACCCCGCTTACGATGGTTGCCACATATCCGTCTGCAAACTGCATCAGCCTTCTCCCTCCAGCTGGCAGATCATAGTGCACTTCNGGTTTNTGTAACTTCATTTTCTTNAGGTCAACAATGTTAATATCTGCTTTATAACCCGGTGCCAGAACGCCACGATCCCTNAGTCCTACAGCGGCCGCAGTATCATGGCAGTGAGCTTTGACAACCCANGGAAGCTTAAATNTTTCTCCCCNCTTACGATCTCTTGTCCAATGGGTGAGCATGTGGGTAGTGAAACTGCCATCACAAATACTGCCGCAATGAGCGCCTCCGTCCCCTAATCCTAGAATNGTGTTAGGGTGCTCCATCATTTCTTTGGCTGGGTCAAGTGAACTTTCTCCGTAATTAAGGAAAGCGTAATAGATCATCTCTTTGCCTGCACCTCGAGTCAGAATATCAAGGCACANCTCTAACGGGCTTTTATTTTGCTCGAGAGCCATTGCTTTAATACTTAGTGACGGTAGCGGCTCATAGTCGGGATTTTCGTCCAAGACATACATATCGTGGAAGCGCTTATGTGCCTGCCGCAGGAAAGGATTATTAGCCACTTCGGGTTTTTCGTTTAGTAGTCTCTTTCTGAAAGATGGATCTCGAAGTTGAGAGAGTTTTTCTTCAAGAGGTAAATCGCTGATCCCAATGAAAGAGGGGTGAGCGCTAAATGGGTTGTTGGTTAACTCTAAACCAAATAGAACGCCGATGGGTCGACCGCAAACCTGCGCAGCGAGCTTTATGCCGTCTTTGTTAGCTTCCTCTATTGAGCTTAATATTTTTTTCCATCCATCGGTTACTCGGTGGTGTTGGGCGACAGAGACAGAGAGAGGACTNTCGGACTGCCTCGCCATTTCTTTAAGAATTTCGAATTCGTTGTCGTCTCCCTTGAAGTCAGTGACCACTTGCATGACTCCNGAACCTGCAGCCTTCACNCCTCTAGCAATACCCACCATCTCATTTAGTTCAGCGGTCAGTGTTGGCGTTGGCTGCCCATCGGCAGTCTGGTGATTCAACGTTCTTGAAGTGGAAAAGCCGAGAGCCCCCGCTNTGATAGATTCTGTCGTAAGAGAAGCCATTTTCCTTATGTCTTCCTGCGTAGCTGTTTCTCGGTTTGCACCACGCTCCCCCATAACGTAGACCCGCAGAGGTCCATGAGGGATTTGAGCAGCAAAATCAATGTCATACTGGCGTTCACTAAGGCTATCTAGATATTCTGGGAATGTTTCCCAATTCCAAGGAAGACCCTCCGAAAGCACTGGATGAGGTATGTCCTCCACACCCTCCATTAACGAAATTAATTTTTCTTTATCTTCTGGGCGGCAGGGCGCAAATCCGACCCCGCAATTACCCATGACCGCAGTGGTTACGCCGTGATTAGAGGAAGGAGTTAATTCATTACTCCATGTGACCTGGCCGTCATAATGAGTGTGTATGTCCACAAAACCCGGGAGAACCTTCAAGCCAGAAGCATCAATAATGTTTTCCGAAGTGTCCGAGACCTCCCCAACCTTGGTGATTACTCCATTTTTAATGCCTAGATCGCCTCGAAATGGTTCGGCTCCATTGCCATCAATTATCTCCCCATTTTTGATAATTAAATCCAGCATATNTGTTCCTGAGTNAGAGCNATTAGATTTTATNCATAACAAGGCTACCATAAATCAACTAAGTTTTTTCTGAGCTTATTAATAAATTTGGGCATGCCTGACCTGAATGGGATAAAATAAAGCAGTGAATCAAAATTGATTTAATTTGTTAATTTGAAANTTAGAAGTTATTGAGGTTATCTATTGTGTCAGTACCTGAAATTATGAAAGGACGTCTATCGCTTCCTTTAGTCGGCGCACCATTGTTTATCATTTCTAACCCTGATCTTGTCATTGCGCAATGCAAGGCTGGAGTTGTTGGTTCTTTTCCCGCCTTGAACGCAAGACCTGCAGAGGTGCTTGATGAATGGTTAACCAGAATCAACGAGGAATTGGATGCCTATAATCAGCAAAATCCAGACAATCCGGCTGCACCGTATGCTGTTAACCAAATCGTTCACGGTTCAAATGATCGACTAATGCATGACGTAGATCTATGTGTAAAATATAAAGTGCCTGTTGTAATTACTTCTTTAGGAGCGAGGCCAGAGGTATTTGAGGCAATACATTCATATGGTGGTATCTGNCTGCATGATGTGATTAACAATAAATTCGCCCATAAGGCAATCGAAAAGGGTGCGGATGGACTNATATGCGTCGCAGCTGGGGCCGGTGGTCATGCAGGAACGNTGTCCCCTATGGCGTTTATTCAAGAAGTAAGAGAGTGGTTTNANGGNCCGGTCTTGTTATCGGGTGCAATTGCGACCGGAGATGGAATTCTCGCTGCACAGGCCATGGGAGCAGATTTGGCTTACATGGGATCAGCTTTTATTGCTACCTCGGAGGCAAATGCTGACCCCCGATATAAACAGGCGCTTGTTGATTATGCGGCTTCAGATATTGTTTACACTAATTTATTCACAGGTGTACATGGCAACTATCTCAGACCGTCAATTGAAGCGGCTGGTTTAGACCCTGATAANCTTCCGCCAAGCGACCCATCAAAAATGCAGTTTGGTTCCGGTGGTAGTAATAAATCTAAAGCTTGGAAAGACATCTGGGGTTGTGGCCAAGGCATCAATGCGATTAAGGAAGTGCAAACCACCGCTGAACTGGTTTCCCGCTTAAAGCTTGAATATAACGATGCCCAAAAGCGAATACTAGCTGCGTGAAAGCGGCTGACAAGAGGTATTTGCTCTGAGTTGGGTGCGTGGTACATTGTGTAGCCGGGCGAATAAGAATAATTAATAGGATGACATGATGAAAAATCTCTTAGCAGCAATTATGGCTTGTACATTTTGTTTGACCTTGCAGCTGCAAGCTCAAGACTTCGATAATATTGAAATCGTCACTCATCATGTGAAGGACAACATATATTATTTAGAGGGGAGCGGAGGCAACATAGGCGTAATAGTTGGCGACGATGGAGTGCTCATAGTTGATGATCAGTTTGGACCACTCACTAATAAAATCGAAGCAGCAATCACTGATTTAACTAAACTTCCAGTTACATTTGTAGTTAATTCACATTTCCACTATGACCATACAGATGGCAATGAAAATTTTGGCAGAGCTGGTGCTTTTATCGTTGCTCAGGACAATGCGCGACGTCGTATGGAATCTGCACAAGTTTTAGCGTCAGGTTATTCGCAGAGGAGATATGATGAGGTTGGCTTGCCAAAAATAACATTTTTCGACGCGATGCGGTTCTATTTCAATGATGAACCTATCGAAATCGTTTATAACGGGCCAGGACACACAGATGGAGATGCTCAGATCTTTTTTTTAGAGTCAAATGTTGTTCACACCGGAGACATGTTTGTTAGATATGTCCTCCCCTTTATAGATCAAAATAATGGGGGCTCTTTGGATGGCATGATTGAGGCTACAGATCGATTAGCCAGCAAGATTAATGATGAAACCATAATAATTCCCGGACACGGCCAACTATCCAACCGTGATGACTTGCTTAATTATCGGGAAATGCTTGTGACTATCCGTGGCAATTTGGTTCGGGCTAAGGTAGAGAATTTGTCACCGTCTGAAATGTTGGATACGGACCCTGCTGATGGATTTGCGCCTACGGGTGATGGAACAGACGCATGGTTACTACGTGCCTATGATGAATATCGTTAGTGAGCATGAAATCTAAAAGAAATTTTGAAATCGGCATAAGGCATAGCTGATTAATAAACTAGGAGGTTCGGCAATGTCAGATCTAAAAGCTATCGAGTCTGTAATACAGACTTATGCTGATTCTATGAATGAATCTGATGCTGATAAGGTGAGAAAGGCATTCCATCCAAGTGCAAAAGTTACAGGTTATTTGCCTGATGGGCTACATGAAATGAGCACCGAAGATTTCGCCAGTTTCGTTGCCGCTCAGAGTCCACCAAAAGAGACTAATGACCCTGTTACCTTAGAAATTGTTTCCTTAGAAATAGCTGGAAAAACAGCAGTAGCGCAGGTTAGAGATCGGTACTTGGGCATGACTTTTCTGGATACTTTGTCGTTTCTGGAAGTTGACAAGAGCTGGGCTATCTACAACAAGTTGTTTCATGTTGAATCATAAGTTATTTATTTTCCTCGCCTTTGTAGTGTAAGTTTTCCAGAGAGCAGACTGCAAATACAGATGCTTCCATATTTAGGGGTTAATATAAGTTAATGAGTACAGTAAAAAGCCGCTTAAGCCTTATGATGTTTCTTCAGTACGCTGTCTGGGGAATCTGGTTACCCGTTTTAGCAACATATCTTCAGTCACCAATAGTCGAAGGAGGGCTCGGATTCACCTCTGGGCAGGTAGGTTGGATAATAGGGATTGCTGCTTCACTGGGCGCAGTGTCTGCTCCATTTATAGCAGGACAGTTTGCAGATCGCTACTTCTCTACGGAGAAATTTCTTTCTCTTCTCCTTCTTTTTGGTGGTGTTGTAAAGTTTGTTCTCTCGTTCCAGACATCATTCTCTGCGTGGTTAGTTCTGTCAATTTTGTACAGCGTCTTGTACATGCCCACGCTGTCGTTAACAAATTCCATGGCATTTGCGCACCTAAAAAATGTTGATACAGAATGGCCAAGGGTACGAGTGATGGGGACGTTCGGTTGGATTGCAGCAAGCTGGTTGTTTCCAATGATTTGGTTACAGTCAGACCTAGAATTTCAAGTTCTGCCTCCGTTTTTTGTTGGAACCGAGGTAGCTGAGGCAACGTCCCGCTTGGGAGACACTTTGAAAGTATCGGGTGTCATTTCAATATTGTATGCGTTTTATTGTTTGACTTTACCTAATACGCCACCAAATAGAGGAGCTTCAGAAAAGCTGGCCTTCATAAAGGCTTTTAGCTTGCTTTCAGAAAAATCCTTTGCAGTGCTGATTATTGCAAGCCTGCCCATAGCAGTCATACACCAGATTTACTTTATGCAGACCGGTCCGTTTTTAGAAAATCAATTAGGTTTGCTAGTAACTTATATCGCTCCAGCGATGACGGTAGGGCAGTTTGCGGAAATAGGCGTCATGGCCATACTTGGAGTATTCATAGGCAAATTCGGCTTTCGTCGTACGATTGCAATCGGAGCCTTCGCCTATTTTGCAAGATACTTAGTCTGGGGCTTAATAAGCTTGCAAGAACCATCGGGGCCCTCGGTGGATGCGTCAGGACAGTTTCTCTGGACCATCCCTTTAATAATCGGAGTGTTTAGCCAATTATTACATGGAGTCTGTTATGCGTGTTTCTTTGCGGCTGCGTACATGTATGTAGACAAGATCGCCGATGATGATATTCGGAATTCAGCTCAGACAGTTTTTGGTATTATCATTCTCGGTTTGGGTCCGATGCTTGCGGCGCCTCTGTTAGCAATTTTATCGAGTTTATTTGGAGAAGCTGGCGTGGTTACTGATTTTGCGAGCATGTGGCTTACGCTTGCGGCCATAGCATTAACAACCAGTATAGTCTTTTACAGCGCCTTTAACGATCAGGCAATGGATAGTAAATAGTCACCAGGTACTTCTAGCTCAAGGCTATTACTTCCGTTTCTAGCTAGAAGTTAGAACTCTGTATTAAAAACGCACTAAATAATTTTGGAGACAACTGATAATGAAAAAAGAAACCCTTGCGATTCATAGTGGGTATGAGACAGATGCCACCACAAAGTCGGTTGCCGTACCGATACATCAAACGGTAGCGTATGAATTTGATGATGCACAACATGGCGCAGATCTATTCAATCTAGCCGTTCCAGGCAATATCTATACTCGGATTATGAATCCGACTAATGATGTCCTGGAGCAAAGACTTGCTGCACTAGAGGGTGGAATCGCTGCGCTTGCCGTTGCATCTGGAATGGCAGCTATTAACTACTCGATACTGACCCTAGCTAAAGCAGGTGACAACATTGTATCGACCCCTCAGCTCTATGGTGGCACTTACACGCTGTTTGCGCATATGCTTCCTAGTCAGGGAATAGAGGTGCGCTTTGCCGAAGATGATTCGCCTGCCGCTCTTGAAAAATTAATCGATGACAGTACCAAAGCAGTTTATTGTGAAACGATCGGTAACCCAGCAGGGAATATTGTTGATCTTGCTCCGATTTGTGACATGGCCCACAAACAAGGGGTTGCCGTTATCGTTGATAATACGGTTGCAACTCCGACGCTTTGTAACCCAATTCAATTTGGGGCAGATATTGTAGTCCACTCTTTGACAAAATATATTGGTGGGCATGGCACTTCTATTGGAGGGATTATCGTTGACTCAGGAAAGTTTCCTTGGACGGAGAATAAAGCACGCTATCCACAACTAACTGAGCCAGAGCCTTCTTATCACGGCGTCGTATACTCTGAAGCGTTGGGTGAGGCAGCCTTTATCGGAAGGGCAAGGACAGTACCTCTCCGAAATACAGGTTCAGCTCTTTCTCCTATGAACGCGTTCTTAATCATGCAAGGTTTGGAGACTTTGGCAATCCGTATGGAACGACATTGCGAAAACGCGCTTGCTGTCGCGCAGTTTTTACAAAATCACAATAAAGTGGAATGGGTCAATTTTGGTGGTCTTGAAGGAGATCAATACTTCGATCTAGCTAAAAAATATTGTGGTGGCGTCCCAGCATCGCTATTAACCTTTGGCATTAAAGGAGGATTTGAGGCTGGTGTGAGTTTTTACGATGCTCTAGAGATGGTAAAGCGACTGGTTAACATCGGCGATGCCAAAACGCTCGCATGTCATCCCGCGTCTACTACACATCGTCAGCTCACTGAGGAAGAGCAAGCATTAGCTGGAGTGACTCCGGAAACGATTCGAATTTGTGTTGGTATAGAGCATATTGATGACATCATCAATGATATCAGTCAGGCGCTAGATAAAGCATAAAATCGATAATTGGTAGAAAATTGAGAGTAGTATGCCTAGTCCGAGTTATTTTGAGGATTTCGAAGTAGGAACATTTCAAGAGTTTGGTGAGTACAAGGTCACTGAGAAAGAAATAATAGATTTTGCTGAGAAGTTTGACCCACAGCCTTTTCACTTGTCCGAAGAGGCAGGTCAAGCGATGCACTTTGGCGGGTTGTGCGCCTCTGGTTGGCATACCTGCTCTATGGCAATGCGAATGATTGTGGAACATATGCCAAAAGAGAATAATGGAGCACTCGGGTCGCCTGGCATAGATGAAATACGTTGGAAAAAGCCTGTTTTCCCTGGAGACGTTCTGCGTATGCGGTCGACGATCCTTGATAAGAAGCCTTCGAGGTCGCGCGCAGATATGGGCACGATATTCATGTTAAACGAGTTGTTCAATCAGAACGATGAGGTAGTAATGACTAACAAGCCCATAGTCATGGTTAAAAAAAGGAGTCGCATTTCATAATCGTGATGCCATTTGATACTACGTTAACCATCCTTGCCGGTAGAAATATTGTCCCGGGAAGCAGTCAGATAGTAAAAGACTAGCCCTATACCTATTACACCAAAACTGAATAAAACTTCTACTGGCCTCATCAGCAAAGTGAACGTCAATGTCCAGCCCGTGAGTGTCAGAAAGATCAAGGGTGTTAGTGGAAATAAGAAGGCGCGGTAAGGGCGAGTCAGGCTGGGTTGTCGTATCCTAAGTACGAATAATCCCAGAACGCTAGCAAAAGTATTGAGCGCCATTGTGAACCCAGCGAACACAAGCACCGACTCGAATGTCGAGGAGACAATAAAAATGATAGCGATTGCGGATTGAAGAAAGATTGATCTTGCAGGTATCCCCGAAGCGTTTCTCTGACCTAGAAAGCTTAATTTGGGGAAGTCTTCGCCTACAACTTGGATGACACGAGGCCCTGCCATTGTCATTGCGCTAACTGTTGATATAAGAAGCAATGCGAGAGCAAGACCAAACAAATTTCCCGCTACTTCACCAAAAATAGTTCTCGCAGCAATGGCTCCCACTTCTACTTCCCCAATCATAGAATCAATTGGAGTGGTATATAGAAACACATAATTTAAACCCAGATACAAGAGCGTGACTATCGAAGTGCCAGAGATTAATACTAGCGGGAGAGTCTTTTGGGGACTTTCGATTTCACTCGATAGATAAGTCGCGGCATTCCAGCCTGAAAACGCGAAACTTACATAAATAAGAGCTACTGCAAAGGCGCCGCTAGTAATTAATTCAACATCACCAACCTTTGGCAAAAAAGAAATTGGTTGAGGAGTCGACACTACAGTAAGCGAGGCTACGATGAACAAGATGATGACTAATACTTTTAATGTAGTGAACACTGTTTGAGTTCTTCCGCTGTTGCGATGATTTGTTGAATGTACGGCAGCAAGTGTTACAAGAAGTCCTACGGCAATAAATTTTTCTAAAAAGTTGGGAACGTCGCCTAATAATGACGAGGTCAAATATGCGGAAAAAGTCATTGCCGCGAGTGCGGTCGGAGCAGCAAACCCCACAGACATTGAAATCCACCCTGAAACGAACCCAGCGGCAGGGTGGTAAATTTGGGACAGGAAGTTATATTCACCGCCGGATCGAGGAAGAGTTGCCCCCAGCTCTGCATAGGATATTGCTCCACACAGCGCCGTAAGGCCACCTAAAACCCAGAGAAAAAGAAGTGCAAATCCAGATGTTATATCCAGTAATTGAAAGCCTAGGCTCGTGAATACCCCTGTTCCAACCATATTAGCCACAATGACGGCTGTCACAGTGACGTATTTAAATTTATTTTCTGACATATATAAAAAGGTAGCCTTGATTTATCCGGATGGGTCTTTAAATTTACCCGAGAACACTATTCAATCTAATCTTGCCCGTCTGTTTCAGGGTGTGCAAGGCTGAAATACTCGGATTGGTTGATTTAGGTATATATGTGAAGCTATTAGGGTATTTGTTCTGTTATAGTTGAAGAAAAGCCCGTTTTCACATATTTTCCTGAAATAACGGAGGCAAACAATGATAAAAAATTCAAAAAGCGCTCAACGAAAATTAGCACTTGTAGGTGNTCCAATGTTATTAGCACTGTTGGTATCTAGCCTTCAAGCACAGGATTGGCAGCCAGAATTGCTGCCAGACGGACAACCAAACATCACAGGCATGTGGAATAANGTCGGGGCAACCGCCACCCCAGTTGAAATGCCAGACGAGTTTGAGGGCAGGGTTCCAACAGCCGAAGAGCTAGCCGATTTTATTGCCCGAAGAGACGAGGCTCGAAAAGGGAACGTTTGTTCCTTGAATGAGTGCATTAGCGGAGGTCAGAGTGTTGGTGCGTATGGAAACGAGTGGTTTGACTGGTTTTGGTCTGATGCGGTGGTTGACGCTCCCGCCTTAGTAGTGGACCCTCCAAACGGCAGAATCCCTGCATACACCTCGGCAGCTCAAGAGGCAATCAGATTGAATGTTGTTGAAGAGCATGATTCGGCAGCTAACGTTGAGGCTGGAGATCGATGCCTGTCGCGTGGAGTTTTCGGGATGATGATGCCGACAGCGTACAATAACGGAAAGCTTATATTACAGTCACCAGGTTATGTGATGATTCACAGTGAGATGATTCACAATGCACGAATTATTCCCATTGATGCAGGTAATCATGTTAGTGACAACATAAAGCTATGGGAAGGTGATGCGCGCGGTCGATGGGAAGGTAATACACTGATTGTCGAGTCTACCAATTTTAAGTATGTCAGAAACATTCGTGCGCCGGGTCGCGGAAATCCTCCTCAAAACGAGGGACGAAAGATGATTGAGACATTTACGTTTGAGGATGAGAATACTCTCCGATATACACTGACAGTTGATGATCCGCTGACTTATGAGGAGCCTTGGACGGTTGCTTTTCCCTACTTAAAAGATAGCGAATATAAGCAGTATGAATATGCCTGTCATGAAGGAAACTACGCCATGGAAACTCGTCTCAGTGGTGCCAGAGTGGTTGAGCGAGGTCTTACCGAAACAGGTAATCGTTAACAAATAGAGAGGATATTAAGCTAGGTCAGNGTAAAGATGCGGNNACGTGTTTTTACCCTGACCTTTTTTATCCAATTGAGATTTTGAAATGAACATTAAAACCTTAGTAAATTTAGTTATCTGTTCGTTGGCATCCGGGACGCTCTCAGGACAGCCTCTAGTTGGAGAAACTCCGAGTAAAGCACGCTCAGCTGATGGCTCTTATATAAGTTGGAAAGAACATTTAATCGATGATCCTGTCCTATCTGGTGTTCCCTTTAGTGGAAGTGATGGTCTAGTGATGGCTGATCTTGACCTTGACGGTTTCGAAGACATTGTTTCGGTTCATGAATCAGACTCAAACTATGATTCTACCGTCCCAGGTGAAACTCCTGAGGCTATGGGTCATGTCAGGATAGCGTTTGGTTCAGACGACCCTGACAAGTGGGTGAATATCACTTTAGGTGAAGGGGCGGATGCGTCAGCGGCCGAGGATGCTGCCATTAGTGATGTTAATGGAGATGGATTCCCAGATATCATGGTTGCTGCTGAACTATCACACTTAATATATTTTCAAAATCCCGGTCAAAATATTAGAACCCAAACATGGGAAAGACTCATTCTCCCAATGACACAAGGNAGAGGTTCTTACATACGGGTTTTCTTGGCGGACCTAAATGGTGATGGTTCTCCCGAAGCGATCGCGCCAAACAAGGGCGCACAAAGACCGACTATAGAAGATTACAGACGGTCAACTGCAGCCTCCATTTATAAGTTTAGCGGAGATCCTTTGATTGGCTCTAGCTGGAGCGAGATAGAGCTAGGGTTTTTCAGTAATCCGCGCAACTCAGAGCCTATCGATATAGATGGTGATGGGGATATGGATATTATTGTTGGAAGTAACGGTGAAAATCGAATCATACTGTTTGAGAACACGGACCCGGAGAATCTTGCTTTTTCGGAGCATGCAATAGGCGTGTATGGCCCAAGCACCAATGGATTTAACATGGAGTTCATAGATCTTAATGGTGATGGACGCCTTGATATCGTTGGTGCTGCGGGCAGGATATTATCTTGGTTCGAGCAACCCGCTGATATCGACCATGCTTGGATTTCAAGGCCCATTGGGTCTTTTGCGCCAGACAGCATGACGGGGTTTGAAATAGCCGATATCAACGGAGATGGCCTCATTGACCTCATCGCTGGAAGCTACAGCAGAGGACCTAGAATGGGCGATGGTGACGTGACAGCAGAAGACGCACTTGGAAGGATAGGATGGTTTGAAAATCCTGGCGACCTAGAGAAAGAATGGATACGGCATGATATCTCCAGGAGAAAGAGAGGGATGTACGATAAGTTCATAGGGCGAGATCTTGATAATGATGGGGATACTGACTTTATTGCCACCCGAGGCAACAGCTATCCGTATGATGGTGTTTTTTGGCTTGAACAGGTGAGATCTTCAACGCCTCAGCCAGCCTTTGAAAGAGCTAGAGAGATTGATAGTCCTGAAATGCCACTTTTCAATATGAAAAATTAAAAAGACACTTTTGTTTGATTGAAGCTCAAATACTTGATTTTAAGATCCTAACAAGCGGAACAGATACCATGAAAAAGTTTTCTGTAATCATTCTTTCTATAATCATAATTGTATCTTGTTCACCAGAGGCTACGAAATCAACAGTAGAAGTTGTTGGGGAATGGCACCATGCAGGAGGCAGTCATTTCTCTGAGAAGTATGCTGCGCTTGATCAGATCAATGCAAAGAACTTTAACGACCTTGAGATTGCTTGGCGGTGGCAGTCGATAGATGTAAATTTGCCTAGGAATATAGCATATGCCACTGGAGATTATCGAGCTGTACCTTTGTTAATAAAAGGAGTCATGTATACTAATACTAATCACGGACAAGTGGTGGCGCTTAACCCGGCAACGGGTGAACTAATATGGAGTTTTGATCCAGAAAGTTATGCTTTGGGCAGACCAGTATTCTCCCCAGCTCAAACTCGAGGTATAGAGTACTGGACTGACGGTAATATTAGCCGGATTTTTATCGCAACTCTTGGCAAACAACTGGTCTCGATTGACGTAAATACTGGGAAGCCTGACCCTAACTTTGGTGAGGATGGATTCGTAGACTTGCGTGATAACTTTGGAAAATTAGAATTTGAAATAGATAACATAACTCATGGTGCACCGCCAATCGCAGTTGGTGATTCTGTAATTATCGGGTCTAAAATTTTTGATTACACCTTGTTTAATCGGAGCCCGCCAGGCCATGTCAGAGCCTATGATGCCTATACTGGGGAGTTTAAGTGGAGATTTAATACTATTCCCCAGCAAGGCGAGCCTTTTACGGAAACGTGGGAGAGTGACTCGTGGCGTGAAGCGGGGAATACTAACGTTTGGACTTTTATGTCCGCGGATGATGAGGCCGGTATTGTCTACTTGCCGACTTCAACGCCGACTAACGACTATTGGGGTGGCAAGCGGTTAGGTGAAAACCTTTTTGCTGAGTCAATAGTCGCCTTGGATGCGGATACCGGCGAAAGGTTGTGGCATTTCCAAACCGTGCATCATGGTCTTTGGGATTATGATGTGGCTTCAGCCCCTAATTTGGTCGATATTGTTGTTGATGGAAAGCCCATCAGAGCAGTGGCGCAGGTATCAAAGACTGGCTTTACTTATGTTTTTGATCGTATAAGTGGAGAACCAGTCTGGCCGATTGAAGAGAAGCCTGTACCACCCAGTGACGTGCCAGGCGAGCGCGCTCATCCAACGCAGCCTTTCCCAACNAAACCGGCTCCATTCGAGAGACAGGGAATGTCGGAAGAGGATCTCATTGACTTTACTCCTGAAATACACGCAGCTGCAGAGGAGATAGCATCTAAATTAGTGTTAGGGCCTATTTTCACTCCTCCGATCGTTAAAGGTACAAATGGTAAAGACGCGACCGTATTTCTGCCGGGTGCGGGAGGTGGCGCCAACTTTCCTGGGGCAAACGTTGATCCCGAGACGGGGATACTTTATGTGCCTTCACACACGCGACCATATGCTATGTCGTTGGTCGAACCTGATGATCCAGATTCAGATTGGCCATACGTAATCAATGTGCAACGGAACATAGGTCCAATGGGATTGCCGCTAACTAAGCCACCATACAGGCGTATTACCGCGATCGATTTAAATACTGGTGAGCATATTTGGCAGACGCCTTTTGGAAAAGGCCCCGCAAATCATCCTCTACTAACACACCTTGATTTGCCAGATTTAGGAAGCGTATTCACTGATGTCTCTGCTGAAGGTGGAATACTGATAACTAAGGGCTTAGTGATTTCGCATTTGCCACAGAAAGACGAGGTTGATGAGGATGCGGATGGTTCGGTTCTTGTCGCGTACGATAAATTGACGGGAGAGAAAGTTGGAGAGNTNCTTGTTGANCGNCGTCTTCATGGTCCTGTTATGTCNTATCTNCATGAAGGAAAGCAGTATATNGCTATNGCAGGNGGGCGCTTTGANACNGCGGAAATGGTTACCTTCGCNCTGCCTGACTGACTATCNTATTAATGATTNGTTNCGAACGTTATATTCATAATTCGANCTCATGCTAACTTTTCCGGTACATCTGCTGCTTCACTTCTTNGTCCCTGGAGTAATAGCAGGTGTGTTTTACCGTAGCCAGTGGCGGAAAGCATATATTGCTATGATTGCTACGATGTTGGTCGACATCGATCATTTGTTTAGCAGTCCAATATTTGACCCTAACAGGTGTAGTATTGGAACTCACCCGTTGCACGAACCATTTCTGTTGCCACTTTTCTTAGTGCTGAGTATGGTTCCTAGATCCAGGTTTTTAGGACTTGGGTTGATCATCCATATGTTTTTAGACAGTTTGGATTGTCAGGNTACAANCGGAGTCTGGTTCGTCTAATATGCTTTTNTTCTCAATTAAAGGATAATTGTCAAAGAAATTCATGTAATCTAAATATTATGATTAATCGGATACATTTAGCTATTTTACTGACCAATGTTTTCCTATTTTCTGCAGCTCCATCGCATTCACAGAAAATAAATGTAACGCATTGCAATGGTGCGTGTCCGGTCTATGAGTCTTCGATGACTGCAAACCGAGCAAATATTGTTATTCACCACGTTTATGCAGCAGGTATAAATGGCGATAGCGGCATAGCCGATTGGCTTTCCTATCGTTTGACTAAAGAAGCGGTAGGTGTAGCTTCTTTACTTCCACGCATATGGAATCCCGATCGTCTTTTAGAATTTACAGGAATGGAAGATGTTTTAGAGGTGACATCAAAAGAGATACGGCTTGCTGAAATTGCAGTGAGTAATAATCCCTATGTCGGGATCAGTGAGTTACCTGAGCAAAAAGACCAAAGTGCCCGGCTTGCACCCATGACATCATTTTCAAATACACCATATTGGTCTGATGTAAATAATTTATCTAATATGGTGCCGATGCCTCAGTCCCTTAGGTTGGGCCCTTGGCTGCAGTTGGAGCAACGCTTAAACGAACTCGTTATGAGAAAAGAGGAATTGTATGTGATAACTGGCCCGTTATTTTTTATTGACAGGCTCGCTGCTAATACAGCAGCAGCGCAGACGGAGCCAGCGGCATATTATAAGATTGTCACTGAAAACGATGAGTTGGTTGTATTTGTCTTTCCTAAAGATCTTGGACAATTTGATTCTTATTGTAGTCAAGTGGCAAACCTTCGCGAGTTAGAGAGNATGGTATCGATAGATTTCTTTCCAGGAAGAAGGCTACAACAGTCAGGCGATTTGCTGAGGCAACTCAATTGCTAAGAGTAGAGATCAAAATATTTCTGATCACATCTCTGTGAAAGTTGAGCGCGGTAGTCTGTATTTTTTCAGGGTATTTATTTGAAGAAAGGAGAATTTAAAATATGGCTGCAAAAAAATACTATAGACTCAAATTATGGTTATTTACCTCTCTTATAGCCTCGACAGTTGTTGCGCAGGATAACCCCTACCAAGTTGTCTATCACTGGGGTGAGCTCCCGGGAGGCCGGCCTATGGGAATCGTAACTGGGGTTCAGCCTGATCCAGACGGAGAACATCTATGGATTATAGAACGCTGCAGCGCTAATCAATGCGCTGGTTCAGATCATCATCCGATTCATAAATTGGATATGCAAGGGAAAACTGTAAAATCTATTGGCGCTGGTTTGTTCGCTTGGCCACATGGATTTGATATGGATGAGGAGGGTAATTTCTGGATTACAGAGGGTGCTCCTGAGGGAGACGCAAGAGGAGCTCCGGGAGCAGAGCGAGGCATGGGCCACCAAGTGGTTAAAATCAATCAAGAGGGTGAGGTTTTAATGCGTCTTGGAGAAGCCGGTGTGCCNGGAGATGACCAGATACATTTCAACGGACCAAGCGCANTCATTGTTGCACCGGNNGGTGATTTCTGGGTNGCAGACGGCCACAGAGGCGGTAATAACCGAATCATAAAATTTTCAGAGAATGGTGAGTTTCTATTTCAATTAGGTGGTGGCGTAAACGATACAAGTCGNGAGAGCGCNCGTTTCAACGATCCACATGACTTAAAAATNGACTCCCAGGGGCGGTTATTTGTTGCCGACCGAGGAAACAATAGAATTCAGATCTTCGATCAGGACGGCGAACTATTAGATATCTGGACTCAATTTGGTAGGCCGAGTGGTATTTGGATCGATGAAAATGACAAAATCTTTGTTGCTGACGGAATGTCCGGTGAGCAGTGGAATAGAGGCTGGGAGCGAGGGATTCGGATAGGTGACGCCAGAACGGGTTACGTAACTGAGTTTATTCCCGACTACGAAATCCCNAANGGAAGTGGCATTGAATTTTTGGCCTCAGANTATGAAGGGAATATCTATGCCGGNCAGGTTGGTCGCCAGCGATTTGAAAAGTATGAGCNAGTTAGACCATAGGGGATACGAAGTATGAGTTTTGCGAGTGGAATATTGACTGGNAAGAGCGCGATTGTAACCGGTGGNGCCACNGGGATTGGTTCCTTCATCGTGCGAAAGTTNGGTGCCTTGGGAGCAAACGTAGGAATAGTTTCNCGAAAGGAAGAAAATTTNGTATCGGCTGTCAACGAATTTAAAGNNTCNGATGATATTGATGTTGCTTGGTGNACTGGGGATGTAAGAGATCCAGAGGGTATCAAAAAGTCTTTTGATCAGTTAGCAGGAAAAATTGGTGGCATCGATATNTTAGTGTGCAATGCTGCGGGGAATTTTATCTGTCCCACAGAGGATCTCTCCTGGAATGGGTGGCGGACTGTCATAGAAATAGACCTGAATGGCACTTTTAATTGTTGCCAGGCTGCTTTCCCTCACCTCAAAGAATCGACCGACGGAGGACGCATCATTTCGATAAGCACAACACAAGCGGACTTTGGTTGGCCGGGTGCTGCTCATGCAGCGGCAGCAAAATCAGGCATTCAAAATTTAATGAAAACGCTAGCGGCAGAATGGGGTAAGTATAACATCCGCTCAAACTGGATTTCGCCGGGACCGATTCAAGGAACTGAGGGCGTAGACCGACTGATTATTCAGCAAGGACTTGCTGATCAAGTTCTCGAAAGAGTGCCACTAGGCACGTTTGGGAAAGGTGAAGATATCGCTAATGCTGTGGTGTATTTTTCCTCAGACACTGGTAGATATGTTTCGGGCGCTGGTCTTGCGGTAGATGGCGGAAGTCAGTGGAACCGAGGAAGATAACTCTTATTAGCTTGCTTCCATTTTATTATTTATCAAAAGCATAAAAGACTCGGCAGATCTATTGCTCATGTCTTTGTCATTTCTGTAAAAACATACCAGGGGACCTTCTTTTTGTCACTCGCATCGCCGATGTTTTCGAATTTCGACAACCACAAGCCATGTCGTTCTGCTAATTCCTTAGCCCCTTGAGAAAGGGTTTGTCCGGTAGGAATACCAAACATTATTTTCTCGCTGTAGTATTTAACTCCAGCATGCATGCGTTTGCTCCAAGTTTCGTGCGGCGGATTGCCTTTGACCACGTCTTCAGTAAAAAAGTCGANGCCGATTACACTGCCTTGGGGGAGTTTAGAGAAAAGCGCTAGTGTTGAATTTACGGCTTCGTTTGTTAGATACATAGTCACTCCCTCCCATAGGATATAGGTTGCCTCGCTTTGGTCAAATCCGCTGGCCAGAAGGGAGTCCCACCACGATTCTTGATTAAAGTCGGTTTCTACGAAAGTGACATGAGTAGATTTTATACCAGATTTGATTAACGCATCTTTCTTTACATTCAATGTTGGAGCCATGTCTACTTCAAAACACTTTACGTCAGAATTTGTTGGCAAATCATAACAGCGTGTATCCCAGCCGGACCCAAGAATGACAAGCTGTTTGATAGGATTTTCAGATCTGGAAAGTGCTTCACTTATAGAGCAATCAAGAAAATGAGAACGGTGGCTCATCATTGTCATAGTAGATGAGGGACGCTGCCCTGGATACCCAAACATTGAGCCTTTGTAGCCACTTATTCTCAGCGCGAGCCCGGTAGTTTGGAGCATCAAAAATTTAGCCGGTTGACGGTATAAAATCATGTGTTCGGCGAGTTTTACAGCAGCTTTGTCAATTCTCGTGCTCGCTAAGTGCATCATAATTCGCGCTCCGAAGGGTTCTGCTGCGGTGCCGGAAATATTCTGGGGGATAATGACTCGGCGGAGCCTCCACGTGTATACGATTAACCCGAGGAGAAAGAAAGGTATGAAGAGAATCATGATCAGGCTGAACAAAAAGCCGCGCATAATAAATAGCCCTACTGCTGTGGCAGCGTTAGAGTGACCACTGTGTTTGTTGATACAACGCTCACGAACTGTTTCTCTCTGACGGAGTACGTTAGCGGACTGGCTCTCACGGTCCGTGGGGTTTGATATTTAAAAAGCGACGCTCCAGTTTCAGCGTCCAAGGCATGGAATTCGCCGTTCTCCAAACCCTGAAAAACCAGGTTTCCGGCAGTTACCAGATTGCCACTGGCTCCAATTCCCGACTGAGCAGGTAGCTCGGTCTGCCAGACCTGTTCACCGTCAACTGGACTGTAGGCCGACACGGTCAAGGAGGGTGGATAGGCTTCGGATACTCGATCAAGAGCTGCATAATTCTCGGTGTGGCCTCGACTATCGGGCCCTGGGGTTAATGAGTCGCCAACCGGTTGAACGGTTAGGCTTATGGCGCCGTTTTTACCAGTAATGTAGACCAACTGTGTTCGAGGACTAAACGATGCTGAGCCAAAGCTTGAACCGCCATGTGCAACGATGTAAGGCTCGGTCAATGAGTAGGGTGTATAAATCTGCTTACTCCGTGCTGCGAGTTCTGGGTCATCAAAAGGAATGAACGTGGCGCATAGAGGGTCCATTGGAACGCCTCGCGCTGTGTGAGGAATCGGCTGAGTCGGATAAACGACCTCCCCAGGTACATCCGTTGCGGTTGGCATTGCAGTTTCAGGCATAGGAAACAATGGATCTCCAGTTTCTCTGTCCCACATATAAAAGAGGCAATTCTTCCCGCCTGCTGCTACGCCCTTGACGATATCACCTTCATTGTTTTCAACGTCGAATAAAAGAGGCCCGGTAACATGATCCCAGTCCCAAAGATCATGATGCACTGCCTGGAAATACCATGCTAATTCGCCGGTGTTGATGTCCAGGGCGATAGTAGCATTGGTGAATAGGTTTGCCCCGACACGGGCAGAACCGTCATAGTCGGGTGAGGGATTGCCAGCATTCACGTACACAAGGCCAAACTCAGTATCGATAGCCGGTGGTGTCCATACCCCGCCGCCAGCTCGCTGCCCGGTGCCCCAGGTGTCTCTTGCTATTTCCCAACCTGAGTCTCTTGGGGTTTGCGGAACTGTATTAAAGACCCACTCAACAGCGCCGCTCAGCGCATCAATTCGAATCACTAAACCGCCAGGGATATGCCCCTCTGATAAGGCAGCAGCGACATACATCTTTCCGTCATGAATGGTTGGCGGCGTAGTCAGTCGATAACCAAGATTTATTGGATCGGTATTGTTCGGATATACATCTGGATATTTAAAGTTAAGTGCGTCGGTGATGACCTGAACTACTCCGGTTTCACCAAAGGATCGGATTTCCTCTCCAGTCGTTGCGTCAAATGCGTATAGGTCAGCGCCGCGATAGGCGTAAATCCGGCCGTTTGCATAGGTTGATCCGCGAACGGGGCCTCCGGCTGGTCCAGAATCGAGGGGCCTCCGCCAAAGTTCTTCACCTGTCGCAGCATCAAGGGCAAACATTGTATTCGCTGAATGTAAATACATTGTTCCTTCTGCTACGAGAGGTGTCACTTGTGTGATGCTGTCTTGTGGACCTGGCGTGAAGGTCCAGGATTCGGTAAGTCGAGATACATTGTCTCGGTTAATCTGATCTAGCTCGGCAAAACGACTGTTGTGAATGTTAAGGTTTTGGCTAGGCCAGTTATAGTTGGAGTTTTGTCCCAGGGCACTCGCAGCAATTAAGCAACTCAGCGAGAGAAATACTAATTGGATTTTTGAAGGAATATTTGTGTGGCCTTGATGGTCAAATAAGCTCACTATTATCTCCTCTTTAGTTTTCTTATTTTTTGAAGCGCAAGCGTCTCGCGACATTTCTAACAAATAGCTTAGGTAAGCATACAAAATAGAAGATGAATTTGATATGCAATCCCTATGAATTAATATCATAATTGACCGCTACAACCAGGGATTTTCTTAGTTAGTCCAGCAGAAGCAAAGAAAGGAGTGTATTTTGAGAGTAATCAAACTCAGCGAGGAGTTACCCTACACCATCGATAAAATTTGGGAAATTATTAGTGATGTCACTCGCTGTGATTGGGTACCAAGCGTTGACTCTATTGTTCTAGAAGAGAGTATCAGAAGGTTTACTATGGAAGGTATCGGAGAGGTTCATGAGAAGATTCTAATCAATGACCCCCAGAACCATAAATTACAATACTCAGCTATTAAAACACCCACGCCTCTTGATCATCATCTTGCAACCATTGAACTACAAAGGTCTGGTGATAACTGTGTATTCAACTGGACTTCAGAGATAGCACCTGAAGCGTTTGGCGAAGCAATTGAGAATGGCATGAGAATCTCTTTTGATGGTTTGAAGCAAGTACTTGCTCAACTCGATTAAGTGGTTCTTTTCTGGTTAATAATGTAATAATTGAGATAATTTGTCAGATTTGTTGAAAAGGCACTAAAAAAACGTTTATCTCAAGTAAGGAGCGACTGATGGGAAGAATTAATTCAATAACCTTAGCTTTCATTCTTAGCGGGTCCGCTTTAACGCTATTCGCTCAGGACTATGAGGCACCTCGAACTGAGTGGGATCAACCCGACTTGCAAGGTGTNTGGAATTGGTCTTCCAACGTTCCGATGCAACGCCCCTCACAATACGGAGATAGGCAGTTCTTGACTCAGGAAGAGGTTGAGGAATTTGCTCGACGCAGGGCAGCNGCTGATGCTGGCTCAGACGCGGCGCTCAATATAGAAGGAGTAGATGGTTCCTATAATGATTTTTGGATAGAGAATCAGGGTATCGGGGGCAATGTGCGGACGTCTCATATAGTTTATCCGGAGAATGGCAGGCTGCCAGAAGTGCAGGAAGGAGTGGTCGAGCAGCAGGGGGTTTATGGAGGGATTACTACTGGTGAGACGCGACCGGTCAGAATAGCTGCGGGTGGAATTGGTGCAGATGGACCAGAAGATCGTGGTTTATCAGAGCGATGTATTATTGGTTTTAATGCCGGACCTCCTTTTATTCCCAGTCTCTACAACAACAATGTGCAGATATTTCAGAGTAAAGATACGGTCGTATTGTTGACAGAAATGATTCATGATGCTCGCGTTGTTCCTCTATATGAGTCCAAAGAGGCCTTAAAGTCCTTGGATGATGATATTCGTTTCTACACTGGAGACTCACGAGGTTACTGGGATGAAGACACGCTGGTTGTTGTCACCCAAAATTTTAATGGCTTATCAGCCAGTTTCGGACAGTCTGGAACATCCTATAACAAGATTTTAACNGAACGGTTTACTCGTCGTGGGCCNTACACTGTGGACTATGAGTTTACTGTGGATGACCCTGCCACTTATACGGATAAGTTTACGGGTATCGTTTCAATGACTAGGGTAGCTGGTTTACTTTATGAATATGGTTGTCATGAAGGTAACTATGGAATGGAAAATATCTTAAGAGGAGCGCGAGTCGAAGAGAGGCTGGCTGCTGAAGGAGAATTATAAAACTCTCTAAGTTAATTGAACACCTATTCAGGCGCCATGACATTCATGAATATATTTGCAATAGCGCTTTTTTTTATTGCTGCCCCTCTGGTTTTGGGGGGTTTGCAACTCCTCGTTTTAGGTGGTTCGGTCTATTACATGTTCGCTGGTTTAGCAGTTGGCTGTTCGGCTTATTTTTTATGGAATAAAAGGCATCTGGCGCTTTTAATATATGGTGTATTTTTCCTGCTAACTGTCGCTTGGGCTTTTATAGAGTCTGGAACAAATTTGTGGGCGTTAGCACCTCGCATTTTGTTTTTTGCAGGGATCGGCCTGATTTTTCTAACACCTTGGGTGAGAAAACCCCTATATGAAGGATTTCCACCGCCACTTTTTTCATCAACGATTTCAAGAATAATACCTATACTCACNGTCGTAATTACAATATTTGTCTTTATCGAGGGTACNGGTTATGAAGTCANAGAGATGTCACCGCGTAGTCAAATTAATACGGTAAATACGCAGACAGATTGGCCGAGTTATGGGAATACTGTTAAAGGCACGCGATACTCACCCCTCGATCAAATTAACGTGACCAACGTATCTGATCTTGAACTAGCATGGACATACCGAACGGGCGCTGGAGGTGCCTTCAAGGCTACACCTCTTATGGTTGGAAACCTGCTCTACGTGTGTACCGGGGGTAATCGGGTTGTTGCTGTTGATGCAGAAAATGGAGCGCTGGTCTGGCAGTTTGACCCTCTGATTGATCCAGAGCATTTGGCTCAGGCAAGGTATTTTACGACTGGATGTAGAGGGGTTTCCTATTACGCTGCTCCTGAAGGTTATGAAGGTGAGTGTCCGGAAAGAATCTTAACCAACACAACAGATGCGAGGCTAATAGCTATAGATGCTGTGAGCGGCGAAAGATGTTCGTTTTTCGGAGATCAGGGTGAGGTAAACCTTACTATCGGAATGGGTAATGATCCAAGAATAGCCAACTTTCAGACTTCACCTCCAGGGATCGTATCTGGTAATGTCGTCGTGGGTGGTTGGGTTATTGATAATCGATCCGTCGGGCCGCCATCCGGTGTTGTCAGGGCATTCAACGCGATTACTGGCGAGTTTGCTTGGGCTTGGGATATGGGACGTCCGGGAATCACATCGGAACCTCTTAGAGGCGAGGTTTATACTCGTGGGACACCAAATGTTTGGTCTTTATTCAGCGTAGATGAGGAGCTTGGTTTGATCTACGCACCAACGGGGAATGAGACTCCCGATTATTTTGGCGGTTATCGAATGGATGTCAGTGATGAGTACGCGAGTTCTATCGTGGCTATCGAAGGGGCGACGGGGAACGTTCGTTGGTCCTATCAAACAGTTCACCATGATATTTGGGATTATGATGTCCCGTCACAACCCACACTTATTGACCTACCAAATGAGCAAGGTGAAAAGATTAAAGCCGTCTTACAGCCAACCAAGAGAGGCGAAATCTTTGTCTTGAATCGTGAAACTGGTGAGCCTCTTTTTGATATCCAAGAGCTACCAGTCCCCCAAACTGGAGGGGTTCCAGAGGATTATGTGGCATCGACCCAGCCGTTCACAATGGATTTGCCAGTCTGGCGGATGCAGTTAGATGAAACAAAAATGTGGGGACTGACCCCATTAGACCAGCTTTGGTGCCGTATTGAGTACCGAAAGATGCGTTATGAGGGACACTTTACCGTGCCGGGGATTGGTACGATCCTTCAAAATCCGGGTGCTACTGGTGGTTTTAATTGGGGGAGTGTAAGCGTTGATGAGGTGAACAACCTGATGGTTGTGAACCCGCTTTATATGGCGAATCAATTGACTTTAATTCCTCGTGATCAGCTACCTGAGGGTGTGGTGGGAAGTCAACTGGGAACTCCTTACAGCCATAACACGCAAAGATTTATGTCACCACTGCACGTGCCTTGTATGCAGCCCCCGTATGGAACGCTTGGCGTTGTTGATCTCGAGACTAAAGAATTACTTTGGCAGAAGCCAATAGGAACAGCGAAACACACCGGTCCAACATTCTTTGGAACACTAAATTTGCCAACCAGATTACCTTTAACCGTAGGCACGCCGCAAACGGGAGGTACGGTCACAACTGCTGGAGGTATTATCTTTAGTGCAGGGGCTTTTGATAATACGGTGAGAGCTACTAATCTCATGAATGGTGAAGAATTATGGAACCACGCGATCCCCTTCACTGCACAGGGAACACCAATGACCTACCTTTCTCCTCAGGGAAATCAGACAATAATAGTGGTGGTTCCGGTGTTTAACTCGACAAGAGGCTCCGGTTATGAGCCTCTTCCAGCTGCGGAAGAAGATCCTTTGGGAGGGTACATTTTGGCCTTTCGTCTACCGGAAAGCTAGGCACGATCCACGATCTCAAAAAGCCAAATAAGTTCATCGTCAACTCGAGTAGTCGATGTCGGTTCAGAGCCTCTTCCATATTTGCGCCACGATTCCTGCAAAATAGGCAGAATTATCTCGCCCTCTTTAATTGGGACTAAGCGCTGTTCATAAAGAGAATCGTCTACACGGAGAATGATCCTGTCATCTTCTTCGACTCTTTGCGGCCACTGTTTCCAGTATTTGCCATACCAAGTCTGCCGCCTGCCACTAGCCACAAATAATCGACCATCGACTACCATAGTCCAAATGGTTTTGGTCGTACCCAGGTTTAAAGTTTCCATCTCAATTTCTTCTCGATTCTTGAGAAAGGTCCAGTCTTTTGGAGATGGCAGTAGCTGTCCAGAGCGGAAAGGCCCGCCAGTGCTAATGGTAAACCAAGGCACAAATTCCACAGGCCCGTCGTGCAGGCGCATGTAGACGAAAAACAGGCTGGGAATCAGCACAAAAAAGGTTAGTACCGTAGCCGAGTATCTTTTAGCTGTCTTCATATGCCTTTATGACGTTCCGTCTATACTCTTGGTTAGTGATTTCTATGCTTATCTTGTCCTATAGCGAAGCATATTGCGATCTATTTGTGAAATGCTGGTCACACCAAGCAGCTTCATGTCTCTCTGTATTTCGGCTTTTAAATTGCCTAAGGCTTTTTCTACTCCAGGTTGTCCAGCAGCTGCCAAGGAGTAAAGGTACATGCGTCCACCGGAACAAGCCTTAGCGCCTGCAGCTATTGCCTTAAGAACGTGTGTTCCCCGCCTTATCCCGCCGTCTAATATCACATCGATTTTGTCGCCGACCGCATCGCTTATTTCACTGATTTGATCGAAAGGCGATCGCGAGCCATCCAACTGTCTTCCACCATGATTGGAAATCATTATTGCATCTGCGCCTATATCTACGGCCTTTTTTGCGTCAGCAACACTCATGATGCCTTTCAAGCAAAAAGGGCCGCCCCACCTAGCCTTGAGTGCTTCTGCATCTGACCAACTCATAGATTGATCTAGCATGTTTGCAAAATAATCACCGATGGAAACTGAGACATTTGACCCTTGCTGAACGAAATCTTTTAATTCGGCCAATTCAAACGCTTCACCAAAAAAGTAATTGAGCGCCCAACCCGGGTGTATGGCAAAGCTGAGTAAACTCTTTAAAGTGAGTTTTGGTGGTGACGTGAATCCTGTATAAAGATCCCTCTCTCTGTTTCCTCCAGTAATCGTGTCTACGGTCAAGGCTAGAGCATTGAAATTAGCGGCCTGAGCTCTCTCGACCATTGCATCATTAAGACCTCTGTCTTTGTGAAAGTAAAATTGAAATAATTTAGGTGTAGATATTATGTCTCCTATTTCTTTCAGGGTAACAGTACCCAATGCTGAAACACCAAACATGGTCCCAAATTTCTCCGCCGCTTTGGCGACGGCCCGCTCTCCGTCATGATGAAATAGTCTTTGCAATGCGGTGGGTGAGCAAAAAATGGGTAGATCAAGCTTCTGCCCCATTACAGTAACAGACATGTCAATATTTTCCACGCCAGCCAAAACATTTGGCACCAGGTCGCAATCTTCGAAAGCGGAAGTATTTCGACGATAGGTAACTTCGTCATCTGCGGCTCCGTCTATATAATGGAATATAGGACCCGGGAGGCGCTGCTTCGCCAGAAGCCTGAGATCGTCAACGTTGTGGCAGTTCTTAAGCTGTCGGAACATGATAGCTTTCCTCGATACAATCCATAGTCAATTCTATCGTTAAATCTTGCCTACTCAAAGTTTCCTGTAGTTGAGGGCATCTATAAGTAAATCTGGTAAACGGTTAATATCCGCTTTCGGAGGATTTTTTTTATGGTCTACAATAATGTACTTCTTAGAGTAAAAGACATTAAGAATATTAGTTTGGTTAGAGAGTTACTTAAGGAGCAGGCTAAACGGTCGAGTGAGGAGCCGGGCTGTATTCGTTTCGAGGTCTATCACTCTTCTTCTGACGTCCAGCAATTTATCCTGGTTGAGCAGTGGGCCAATGACGGGGACCTGGAGCGTCATAAGAATGCCAAGGCATTTACCGAGCTTTACCTACCTAAAGTGATTCCTTTAGTTGATCGTTCGCCTCATCTATCAGAGCTTCTATGGCCAGATTTAAACTGATAGATGCTTTTGCAGCTCGTTTTACTATAAACTGCGATACTGACTACTTTGGACTTGGAAACTATCGCTATTATTGAATCTTGAGGAAACTCAGAAAGGGGCAAGGCATGACACTAATTAGTTTATTCACTCGCTATGTCATTATTCAAACTTTACTGTTTGCAGCAGCAGTGACACAAGCGGCTTCATCAGCGGACATTGTGCAAGCTGCTCTCAATAATAGTGAAAGACCATCAGAAGATATGTTAGATGATAGTCGGCGTATGCCATTAGAGGTACTGGCTTTTGCAGGTATTGAGGAGGGTATGACGATACTAGAAATGGAGGCAGGAACCGGATACTACACAGAAATACTTAGCAGGACAGTGGGAAGTGATGGAAGTGTGATAATGCAAAATCCCCCAGCATTCGACAGCTTTTTTGGTGAAGCGGTTGGAGCACGTTTAGCAAATAATCGTCTATCGAACGTGACCCTTAGCCGAGTTAATTTTGACCAGTTAGAAGCCAATGATAACTCTGTTGATATGGTTACATGGATTTTGGGGCCTCATGAGCTTGGTTTCGAGCCAGGGGGTCAAAGTGTCGGAAATCCCGAACGCGCTTTTGAAGACATTGCCAGAGTCCTTAAGCCGGGTGGTGTTTTTCTTGCTGTAGATCACAAAGCCGCGGAGGGCTCCGATATTGCTGTAGGAGGAACCCTTCATAGAATCAGTGAAAGTCTGGTTATGAGCTTGGCAAATGGTGCTGGTTTGTCGATGGAAAGAAGCTCAGATTTGCACGCAAATTCGAATGATTCTCTTGAGGCGGGGGTATTTGATCCCTCTATTCAAGGTCAAACGGATAAGTTTGTTTTACTTTTTAGGAAGCAATAGTTGAAATATAAATTAACGGAGATAGAAATGAATAAGATGTTATTAGCTTTTCTCGCCATCTTTGGTTTGATTGGTTTTGCAAACGCAGGTGAAGCTCCAGAGCCCTGTGGCCCAGCGGGGCAATTATCGGAGGACTTTTCAAAAAATGTTGGGTCTGATGCACGATGTTTTGAGCTGCGCATGTATACGGCAGAGCCAGCGGTCGATGGTAAGGGTGGTATTGACGACTTACATCAGAGATTTCGAGAAGAGGAAGTTGCTATTTTCGAAAAACATGGTGCGGAGGTAGTAGCAGTCTGGCAGAGACTTGATGATCCCAATACTTTAGTGTGGATGCTTGCCTATAGAGATAGAGCGCACCGATCTCAGGTATGGGCTGACTTCGCAGCGGACCCAGCTTGGCATGCATTACGAGCAAAGTATGAGGTACCACTTTCGATCGAAGCTTACATGATGAGCACGACAGATTACTCAAATCTCAAATAAGATTTAGACAATAACACCAGAGCATAGTTTGTTCTGGTGTTATTTTTTCTATAGGTTTTTGTTCATTGTATCCGGACGAAACTCAACATTGAGGCCCCGTCTATTGTATCTATTACAGAAAATATTACGGAGCATGTCTGTTTCTACTCAAACTGCTCGCCGGATTCCTCCCCTCCTTTATCTTTTATTTTGCTTAACTGGAAATTCAGTCTTTTCAGCAGAGGAAGAGCTGTCTCGAGTAAGGAAAAGCACAGAATATACAAGTCAGGTGGACCTTTATGTGCAAGAGCTAGAGAATTTAGAGAGGCGCTTCGGTCCTTACGATAGATCCTTGCTTGAGCCTCTGGATGCGTTGATAAGTTTGCATTCAAGTGTCGATGATTTTGAAGAGATTAACTCTTTGCTAGGACGGCAATTACAGTTAGTCCATGTGACCGAGGGTCCCAATGCCTTCAGCCAATTNCCAATTTTNGAATCCCTAATCAGNAANAACCTAGAAATAAATAATTTTGAATCNGTTACAAATAATTTTGAAAATAGGCAGTATGTTTTTTTGCAGAACCCTGACTCTTCCTTGGAACAAAAGCTCGCTTCCATGGATGATCTTAGAAATTGGTATCTGACTGCGTTTAATTTAGATACCAAACAAAATCGATTGCCTTACTTTATGAAGTCAAGAATCTTGTTGCAGCAAATGTTGGCGGTAGCAAGAGAAGCGTATGAGGAAAAAGAAGAGAGGATGGTTCCTCTTCTTTATAAAGAAGCATTAGAAAAATATTATTTAATGACATTACTAACCTCCGTCGATGAATTGGGCTACGATGCCAATGATTTCATTTTCGTACCGGAGCGCATTCAGCCAATGACTTACTTACGACAGGGTTATGAGGTCGTAAAGGATATAANCGACATTATTCGATTAAATGGTGATAAGGANGCGGAAGGGATGGCAANGGTCTATGAAGCCGATTATCAAATGCTACTGGGTTTAGGTCTTGCTAGAAGAACATATCAAAGGGCGATGGATTTATTTGCAGAAGCAGGAGTCCAGGAGCAGAAGATTATAGATTTCTTTTCGCGTCCGATCGTCATTCCGGCGCTCGAATATTACACCTCAATTGATGACGCAATGAGCGCTCAAGCGGCAGATGGTTATGTGTATAAAGCGGGTGAGGACGGCGAGGACCCCAAAATTCACTTGGGTAACTATATAGCATGGAATGAATCAGTTCCTTTCACGCCTATGCCGAATCCTCCTGATATGTTGTCTGATATTGAACTTGGTTTGACGAGGGTAGACACAAGATTTCGAATTTCTTCAAGAGGCAAAACTCGCGGGCCTGATGCAGAGACTTCTGACCCTGAGTCNGTNCGTGCAAGGAGGGATGCTGAGGACGCATTGAAGGAGATGGTTTTTAGACCTCGTTTTGTAGGTACTAGATGGCGGCCCATAAGAAATCTCACCATGACCTACTGGTATCCGACTGAGAAATGAGGTGTAAATTAATCAGGCAGCGCGTAAGCGATAACATAACCCCCATTAGACTCACCCGTGTTTGACGCTTCAATAGCCGTCTCTAGTTGCAGGCCTCCTCCATCACTTGGAATAGTCACAATGACATATTGCTTCCCGGTTGATTGGCTAACATACGACATTGGAGTCCCCGTTGATGAGCCAACNAGAGGNTCGGTCCATACTTCCTCTCCTGTGTAGATGTCTATAGCCCGCATTGTGCTATCTACCACACCGCCAATAAATATTAGTCCACCGCCTGTAACTATAGAGCCTGCGTTATAGAACATCCCCATCGGCAGCGGTAAGTTACTTGGTATGCCTAAAGGACCTTGGTCTCTGGCTGTTCCCAAACCACGCCTCCAAAGAGTTTCCTGATTTGCTAAGTCAACTACTGCCAACTCTCCATAAGGGGGCCTAAGACAGGGAGTGAAGATAGGAGATAGAAAGAAAAAAGAATACGCAGCATATGGGGTTCCCAGCTGTGTGCCTCCGATTCCAAATTGTTCGTCACCAGTCATTTCACTTCTTGGAAACAAACGCACAACATTTGGGTTATGCATTGAGTTTACGACCATGAGATTATTTATCTCATCAATCGCAACACTTCCCCAATTCATTCCCCCGGCTACTCCGGGATACAACAAAGTACCCCCTGTGCTTGGAGGAGTAAGTGGACCCTCGTAACGTAAATTTCGATACTGAATTCTGCACAAAGCGTGATCGAAGGGAGTTATTCCCCACATGTCACTTTCGTCAATGTAATCCCTTGCAAACGATGGCATACCCACTGAAAACGGTTGAGTTGCGGAAGAGGTTTCCTCTGGTATGTCTGTTTGAGGGACAGGTAATTCAGCTATTTCAGTCAGGGGTTCACCAGTCTCTCGGTCAAAAACAAATATCTCAGCCCTTTTGGTGGGGACGATCACGGCTTTTCTTATTTCACCATTCACCGGGATATCAACAAGAGATGGCTGAGAGGGCACATCATAGTCAAAAATGTCATGATGGGTGGTCTGAAAATGCCATTTGACCCTTCCTGTTGCTGCTTCCAAAGCTACTATCGAGCTTGAGTATTTTTCCATGGCGTCTGATCGATGACCTCCGAAATAGTCTGGAGTAGCATTACCGGTTGGCAGATAAATAAGACCCAGCTCTTCGTCGGCACTAGTCAAACTCCATACATTTGGTGTACCTCTTGTATAGGTGTCACCCTCAGGAGGTAACCCAGTACGGTCCTCACGCCCCATATCCCAGGCCCATATTAAATCTCCAGTTAAGGGATCAAAACCACGAACNACTCCAGATGGTTCTTCGGTTTCGACGTTGTCAAAAACCCAGCCGCCAAGTACCAAAACGTCGTTCGCTATCGTTGGTGGAGAGGTAACAAAATAAAAACCAGGTTTTACATCTCCCATGCCAGGCAAAAGGCTAATTTCGCCATCGTTACCGAAGTCACTGCAGCGTTCGCCAGTACTCTTGTTTACAGCTATTAGTCTTGCATCGGTGGTTGCTGTGAAGATTCTGTCTTCGCAGATTCCGATCGATCTGAAGTTCGGTGCTTCGTAGTAAGTAACACCTCTACATGTGTCCCAAAAGCCTATTTTTGGTGTCTCTATCTTCGGATCAAAGCGCCACTTCTCTTCCCCAGTATCGGGATCAAGCGAAAGGATTATGTTTTGACCGGTGCAAAGGTAGAGCCCATCATCAACTAGAATCGGAGTACCTTTAAATGCGCCTGGCACACCCGTCCGAGTTTCCCAGGCCCTCTCTAAAAGGTGAATGTTATCNAGATTGATCTGGCCGTTAGCAAGAAACCGGGTTCCACGCTTTGTTGAGCCATAGTGTTGCCACTGTCCNGTCTGATTGTAGGCCGAGCCAGTTCCGGGTGCACTGGGTGGCTGCACACTAATGCTTGCGTTANTGATGTAAATCGCGATTACAAGAACGATAAGTAAAGGTAAAGAATATTTAAATTCTTTTTTTTGGTGCAGTGGCTGCGGGTCTTTTTGAAGTAGTCCTTTTCGCACATGGGGTAATAGAAACCATATTCCGAGAGCTGAAAACATACCTACACGGGGCATTAGAGCCCAAGCGTCGAGCCCTACCTCATAAAAACTCCAGAGCAATGTTAAGGCTAAAAAGATTCCGTAAAGCGGTGAAGCTTTTGCATTTCCGAGAAACAATAAGGCGCTACAAGTAAGAAGAGCTATACCTGAGACTACGAAATAGGCTGATCCGCCGACATTGAGAAGCAAAAATCCTAAGTAAGTCATTGCTATACCGCNGAGGCCTACTACNCTTGCTAAAATTCGNGGTTTTGGAAAANTCGAGGTAGTTAGTGTCACATTCAGTCCTTNACTATGATGGTTTCNGATATTTTCAATTTCANTTATTTTCAGGCANTCGTCTNCCAGTTACGGTGAAGTTCCCTTGCTGAGTAAATAGGGTTCCAGCAAGCTCGTTNCCATTTATNGTTCCATTGAAGCTCAAGCGGCTCGCTANGCCCAGCGACGGGANATTTTCACCATCNGTTGACCAATTAATNCGACTTCCGGCTAGTTCGACTTCCNCTATNCTAACTTCAGAATTCNTNGAAATAGTTAGGGTTGGCTCGGGTGTTATGATCCAAGTAGAGTCTTGGTCTGTGTTTNCCATCTCGATGGTAGTCTGCCATGNGCCTACACTAATGGGCTCACATGCAAGTAGNGCAAGGGAGATTATTGCTGNTGCANNCGGTTTAAATAACTGCTGTAGAATACTGCTTTGAATTTTCATATCACATNGTAAGTTTTACATGGGTGTATTTTAACTTATGTCCTGTTAGTTTAAACGATAAATTTCTACATTTAGAGTATCGCCTGAANTCAAAGATGAGGTAACTAGGATGNAACANAGGAAACTTGGCGGNTTAAAAGTGTCCGCAATGGGGCTAGGATGTATGAGCATGTCTCAGGGTTATGGTTCTGCAGAAAGNAAAGAATCNGAGAGAACGCTCCATCGAGCCCTTGATATTGGNTACACTTTTTTGGACACAGCGAGCGTTTACGGTACTGGGCATAATGAAAGCCTCCTTGGGGAGACCCTAAGAAACCGACGAGATGAATTCTTTTTGGCAAGTAAATGCGGAATCATCAACAAAGATGGTAAACGGGGCGTAGATGGTACTCCAAAAAATATCTCGCAAACGTTAGATGATAGTCTTAGGCGGTTAAATACTGATTACATTGATCTTTATTATCTTCATCGAAGGGATTTCAACGTTCCAATTGAGGAAAGTGTCGGTGCTCTTGCTGATGCCGTCAAGGCAGGGAAGATTGGTCACATTGGTCTCTCAGAATGTTCATCTGAAACCATTGGGAGAGCCCATGCCGAGCATAAAATATGTGCTGTACAATCGGAATACTCGTTATGGACTCGCGACCCAGAGTACAAAGTCATCCAGCGGTGTAAAGAGTTGGGTATAGGGTTTGTACCTTTTAGCCCTCTAGGTAGGGCTTTTCTATCAGGGTTGGTTAGAGATATGGACAAACTTGAAGAAGGCGATATGCGCCATTCTATGCCACGTTTCTCTGGATCAAATTTTGTGTCAAACCTAAAGTTGGTCGACGATCTTGCGGCAATAGCTAAAGATAATAATTGCACGCCAGCGCAGTTGGCGCTGGCATGGGTTTTATCTAAGGACTCTGATTTCGTTCCGATCCCCGGAACGAAGCATGTAAAGTTTTTAGAGGAGAATGCAGCAGCAGCAGATCTCATAATAAGACAAAGCGACTTGGAAAAAGCAGAAGAAATTTTTAATCCGTCCGCAGTATTAGGAGAGCGATACCATCAGTCGCAAATGATATCGCTGGATCCGGATGATTAACTAGGCTGGTCTATCTAGGGTAAAAATTGAATCTAAGTCGGTTAGTGTATAGTCATTATAACCTAGTCGACCTATCGGTTTTATTTTAGCGATATCTACCAATCCTTCCTTTGTTATAAATTCGTCATCGATGTGTATGCCGACTACTTCTCCAAAGATTACCTTATAGACATCTTTTTCATTCCATCCAGGTAACTCGACAGTCTTCAGGTATTTACATTCTAGATGAACAGGTGCTTCAGCTATTCTTGGTGACTTCACCATTCTCGATTTGACCGGCGTTAACTGAGTTAGAGCGATTTCGTCGACATCCTGAGGTAAGGTGGCAGAAGACTGATTCATTTGCTCTCGAGTGTCCCAGGTAGCCATGTTGCAAACAAAATCTCCAGTGTTTTCAGCATTCCTTGCTGAATCTTTTGTATTGTCAGAGTTTGCGCCCGCGCCGGCAGAGAACATAACAGTTGGCGGTGAATAACAAACTCCATTAAAAAAGCTATATGGCGCTAAATTAAAATTACCCTCAGTATCAATCGAACTTATCCAGCCTATCGGGCGGGGAATTACTAAACTGTTAAAGGGGTTTTTGGGTAAGCCGTGGTTCTTCTTTTTGGGTTCGTAAAACATGTTTTTATCTTTTAAATTGTGTTATCGATATACCAATTTTACATTAATCCGAAGTAAAGTAAGAGTTGTTTGTGCTTAAGGCTTTCTTAATTGTTGTTTTCAGACTCTAGGCGACGTGCGCCCGCCAAGATTCCAGGTAGCGAATAGTTTCCCTCATGGCACGCATATTCATATACGCGTTCCTCTGGGCGGTTTCGTGTGAGTATGCGGTGTCCTGAGAATGGTTGTTCATAAGCCTTATTATCGACGACTGTAAACTCATAAAGGATTTCGTCGTCTGAAACCAATGTATAACGTTCGGTGAGTTCAAATTCGTCAGAAAGTGCTATGGTTCTTGATGAAGATTGTTCAGGGCGAAAGTTAATCGAGTGGACTACCAAGGTGTCTCCCTCCCATAAAGCAACGGAGTCACCCATCCACTGAGGAATGTTAAAGGGGAGATGGTTTTCGTTAATTCGAATAATACGGGCATCATGAATCATCTCAGTGAGCACCATAATGTGATCTTTTGTCTGCACAATTTGCAGATTTGGATTCATCATCCCTGGTGTCAAAGATGGGACTGCTGCGCCAAACATCAAACATCGTCCAGATAGGTTTTGGCCCTCTGGTCCATCAGTATCCTTCAGTCCGGAAGCGCGCCTCTTGGCATGGAAATCGAGAAAACCTTCGCGTCTGGGTATTCGCCCATCCGTCGGGTGGTAGATCACGGAAGTTTTGTATTCACCATTTATCGGAATTAATTCGGCGGGCAAATAGTGGCCCAGGAAGGCATCGTCTGCTTCCTGCCCGATGCGGGCACCTTTTTCAGGTGCTCCGCGGTTTGGCTCTAGCGGAGCATCTTGCTGGTCAAGCCTGTTTTGCATCGCCAATTCGAGTTCTTCAGCTTCCGTCTCTGAATAGGCTTGCTTGTTACCTAAGTCTGGAGAGCGCTGCAAGGGGGTTCGTGATCCAAAAAACCAGTATCCTTGAAAATCTGGATGACCGTGTTCCGTTCTTTGCATGACCCAAGAAGAACTGTCATCATTTTGCGCTAATGATCCGGTGTTAATAACAATTATGATGGTAAGGGTTATATAAATTCGTAATTTAGACACAGTTATGCTCCGCAAACTATGTGATAGTATAAACTGATTTACGATAGGGTTAATGGGGCTAAGTGTCGCACGCGCGTTTGTTTCTCTGCCAGCAAGTGCTTTTCATTAAACTAAATAATGCTATTCCAACTTTTACGTATTGACTCATCAGAAAACTGTTATGTCTAACGAAGTTATAGAAAGATTACATAGTACTTGTCCCCATGATTGTCCAAGCGCTTGCGCTCTTGAAGTCGAACGCATCGATAGTAAGACGATTGGTCGTGTCTATGGCGCAAGGGACAATGAGTACACATCAGGTACGTTATGCGCAAAAGTTGGAAACTACGCCGAACGTGTCCACCATCCGAATCGTTTGAAAAAGCCTATGCGCAGAGTCGGACCAAAAGGGGTAGGTGTCGATTCCTTTGAGCCTGTATCTTGGTCAGAGGCGTTAGATGAGGTCGCTGTTAAATTTTCAGAACTAGCTTCGGAATACGGTTCTGAGACGATATGGCCACATTACTACGCTGGAACAATGGGGTTAGTGCAAAGAGACGGAATCGAACGTTTGCGCCATGCGATGCGCTACTCGAGGCAACATAACACAATTTGTTCTGCCGCGTCAGATGCTGGTTGGAAGGCAGGAACGGGGGTGAAGAGAGGGGTTGATGCGAGAGAAATCGGTGACCATAGTGACGTAGTTGTACTCTGGGGAACAAACGCTGTCCACACTCAGGTCAATCTGATGCATCACGTATCACAAGCAAAGAAAAGGGGGGCTAAACTTGTCGTGGTAGACCCCTATCAGAATGCAACTGCAAAAAAAGCTGACTTGCATCTCATGCTTCAGCCTGGTACTGATGGTGCTCTTGCAACCGCTATGATGCATGTACTTTTTGCGGAAAATCTCGCTGATAGAGCTTACCTAAAGGAATACACTGATTTTGGGAGCGAGCTTGAAACACATTTGAGCAACAGGACAGCAATATGGGCAGAGGAGATTACCGGAGTTCCATCAGAGCAGATTGTCGAGTTCGCGAGACTAGTTGGAAATAATCCGAAAACATTTTTTCGTTTAGGGTATGGTTTCACCCGAACCCGAAATGGGGCATTCAACATGCACGCAGTTTCATGCATACCGGCGGTCACCGGAGCATGGAAATATCTTGGTGGCGGGGCGCTGTATAGTAACGCGGAACTCTTTCCGCTGGATAAGTCTCTAATTATTGGCGCTGATCTCTTAGACAGAGGGATTAGAGTTTTTGATCAATCTCGAATCGGGGAAGTATTGTGTGGTAATCCGATTGATCTGCAGGGCGGCCCGCCAGTCACTGCCATGTTGATTCAAAATACTAATCCTATGATGGTCTCACCATCTTCGCTTAAGGTACGCGAAGGGTTTGAGAGGGACGACCTTTTTGTCTGTGTCCATGAGCAATTTATGACTGAGACGGCAGCCATGGCCGATATCGTCCTCCCTGCCACCACATTCTTAGAGCACGAAGATATATACATTGCAGGCGGCCATACTTTTTTGCAGGTTGCCAAGCCTTTGATTGAACCAATAGGAGAGGCAAAACCTAACCACTTTGTAATTTGTGAACTCGCACGCAGATTGGGAGCAGAGCATCCAGGTTTTGATATGACAGCATGGGAAATTATAGATCAAACCCTTGAACGTTCTGGCTTACCATCTGCAGAAAAAATTCATTCTAATCATTGGCTAGATTGTGCAAAAGATTTTGAAGAATCCCATTTCTTGAATGGTTTTGANACAANAGATAAAAAGTTTCACTTTTCCCCAGACTGGTCCCAACTGGGAAAGATAAATGCTCACCTGCCGAAATTTCCAGATCATTATTCCGTGACCGATAATCGAAACGAAGAAAGGCCTTTTAGATTAGTTACAGCNCCTGCTCGGCAATTTCTCAATAGCAGTTTTACCGAAACATCTGCTGCTCGCAAGAGAGAGAAACGTCCCACCGCAAAAATACACTCTATTGTTTGTGAGAGACTAGGTATCGGCGACGGTGATCTGATTAGAATTGGCAATGNCTTGGCATCTGTTGTCTTACATGTTGAGGTTTTTAGTGAGCTTCAAGAAGANGTTGTTATTGTTGAGAGTATCTGGCCAAATTCGAGTTTTNTCGAGGGCGTTGGNATAAACTCCTTGGTTAGCACCGATCCAGGTCACGGCGTAGGTGGAGCTGTGTTTCATGATACTTCTGTATGGTTAAAAACAGTCGGCGCGAACAACTAGAGATTGACCTTCTCTTTTTTTGTCTTGAAGGGTTCANTGAGAAGCGAAAGGTAGTTGATACACTGTNTACCCTCAAAGTCTGCTATTCCAATATGCATGGATTGATGTCCTAACTCTGGNTTTTCCTTGTAAGTTCCGAATATTTTGTCCCACCATAAAAAATTAAAACCAAAATTATAGTTTTGCTCATCTTTACTCTTAGAGTGATGGATTCTATGGACATCGGGGGTGACTAAAAATAGCCTGAGTACGGTATCTATCCTTCTATCCAGTCTCCAGTTACTATGATTAAAAATCGATGTCGCATTGAGAATGACTTCTGAAAGTAGAACGGCAATAGCGGGTGGGCCTATGACAAAAATTAGGCAAAGTTTTATAAGGCTCGAGATGAGAATTGAGACAGGGTGAAAACGAAGACCTGTTGACGAGTCATAGTCTCCGTCTGAATGGTGCATCTGATGGAATTTCCAAAGCGGCGCATACGCGTGAAAGCAGCGGTGTTGAAAATAAATTGTCAAATCAAATAATAGTAAATAAAGTGGGACAGATAATAAAAAGGGAAGATCAATGAAATTGAAAACACCCCACCCAACATTTTCAACAGTAATTGCAGCGGCAACGCCGAGAATAGGTAGGCTAAGGTCAATCAATAATACATTTGTTAAACCAAAGCCAAGGTTTGTTAGCCAGCGGCGGGGTTTTGAATAAAAGAGTTTTCTACGTGGNCGCATTATTTCCATCATGGACACACTAAAAAGAACGATAAGAAAGCANGCTAGACGGANAAAGGATTCTCCGTCTATTGTCACNGCATCAGAGAGCATTTATTCAGCATCTTGAGNNTTAAAATTTTCAGGCANCAAATCGCCGAACTTGGCAACGTAAGCGGTATTTAGAATAAGCATTACCTCAGCGCTAAAANATTCNGAGTGTAAAACCAGAATTCTTGCCCATTTNGAATCNATNTCAGAACGTACTTCAGCCATTTCTGCGCTGTCAGCAGCAAGGTACGCAACTTCATAATCCGGCAACAATTTTTCTAAATCTTGTTGTCGATTTTTAACTTCTTGACTTACAGGTACTGGAAGGAGATCGTAATAGCTGGCTATGATAGTTTCAGGATCTGAGTCTTCTGAGATAAGTTCCACCCGTTCTAGTAGGTTCCCCTCTATTGTAAGAAAAATTACTTCATTGTCTGCGGCATATAGACATCGAGCAAACAGGATTAAGACTAGTAAAAAGAGAAGTTCAATTTCTTCGATCTTGCCCGCTTGCGAGTAATGTTCGGTAAAAATAATATCTCTCCAAACCAATCAATAGTTTCAGATAAATACAATCTAATCGTTTAACCGGAAGTAGCAAGTCATGCCCGATTCAAGGCCTCTTCGTTTGCAGCCGATTCAACTGCCTCTTGGTTTTGCTCTTGAAATTCCTTTAAACGTCTTGCTTGTTCTACAACGAAGGCGCGAATAGACTCAAGTTGATCTGAGGTTATTGCGTCTCTAAATTCGGGCATTCCCCTATCTGCTCTGGAGCCTCCTATAACGATATCTGACATCTCATCGTGAGTAGACAGCGTCATTAAGCGAAGGTCTGGCGCGACTATTGCAACCTCGTTGGGTATGCCTATTCCACCGTGGCAACTTGCACATTGAGCGTGATAAATATCATCACCCTCAGATATTTGGTCAACACCAAAGTCGCCGTCGGGCAATTCCGGGACTGTGGCTTGAACTATGTCAGAAATAGGTAGGTCCAAGTTTCCGTCAAGCTTGAACGCAAGCACTGTTCCGCCTAAGTCAATGGCCCTGTTTCCGTTCATCATTGTAGCCACATATTGATCACCCCCAACCTGGTAGGTCATCACTGATGTCGACCGAAAAGTTCCTGGAGCATTATATCTCCACAATATTTCACCGTCGTCTGTATCTCTTGCAGAAAATTCCCCGGTTCCCTCAGGATGGAAGAGTAGACCGCCTCGAGTCGCGACAACTCCTCCATTGTAGTCAGATTCGAGCTCATGCCGCCATTTATAGCCACCAGTAATAGGGTCAAATGCCCCAATATAGGCTTGCGACTCTGGTCTTGGACCCGCTTCTTCTATTAGTCGCCTTCTATACTCACCTTCGCCCCATCCAAGACTGAGTCCTCGTTCGCGAATTTCATACTCTCCGGTTTCGACAAAGCCTTCATCAAGTGAATAAAAATTTGCGATGTCATGGTAATAAAAATACATTAAGCCCAACTCGTTGTCCCAAGATTGAGGCTCCCAGTTATGAGCTCCTGAGTTGGCAGGCATGATCCACTGAGGCTCCGACTCATAAACGACATCGGGGTTTTCAACAGGTCGGCCGGTTTCCATATCGACATGAGTTGCCCAATCAATTCCTTCGGTATAGGGAAGCGCCCTTAACAATTCGCCATCTTCCCTATCGATGACATAAAAGAAACCATTTTTAGGAGCTTGAAGGACAACTTTTCGCATTTCTCCACCAAACTCAATTTCTCCCAAAGCCATGTCCATTGCA
Organism: Gammaproteobacteria bacterium; assembly: GCA_002727775.1. Lineage (GTDB taxonomy): Bacteria > Pseudomonadota > Gammaproteobacteria > Pseudomonadales > Azotimanducaceae > UBA4421. The sequence goes on along the minus strand of PBUF01000014.1, from coordinate 55,984 downwards.
GAGCTATAGTCCCAATTGTCACCAGGAGTAGTTTGGTAGTACCAGTTCATCCTGCCAGTCTCAACATCCACTGAAACGATTGCGGAAAGAAAAAGGTCATCTCCACCGCCTGGCGATCTTATTTCTCTTGGCCAAGGCGCGCCGTTACCAACTCCAATGTACAGACTGTTGAATTCTTCGTCATAAACGAGCGAGTTCCAGGCCGTGCCACCCCCACCATATTTCCACCACTCTCCACCCCAGGTTTGAGCCGCGAGTTCCATTTCAGGGTGTTCAAAGGGTTGGCTGGGGTCACCAGGAACTAGGAAAAACCTCCAGGAAACCTCCCCAGTGTCGGCATCATAGGCTGTTACATAGCCGCGACGGTGGCCGGATTCGCCGCTTCCCTGACCTATATAAACTTTTCCAGCCGCAGCCCTAGGCGCTCCTGTTATGTTAAATCGACCCAGCCCTTCTGGTATCCATGTGTCTACATCCCAGACTTCTTCGCCAGTCTCTGCGTTAACTGCAATGAGCCTCCCATCGAATGTTCCTACGAAAACCTTCCCCTCGTATACGGCGACGCCTCTATTGTGGGCAGGACCGCAGCAAGCCAAGCGGATGTAGCTTCTGTCAACCTCTGGGTCGTATTTCCAAATTTCTTCTCCTGTTGTAGCGTCTAGGGCGTAGATGACACTCCAACCGTTACTAACATACATCACCCCGTCTACCACCAGCGGCGTGCCTTGCATGCGCATGTTGTAGTCCCCTATTTGTGCAGTCCAAGCGAGCCCCAACCGCGCTATCGTATCCGTATTGATTTGTGTTAGCTCGGAAAATCTTTGCTCCTTAAAGTTCTGACCATAAGTTAGCCAACTCCCAGGCTCCTCTGAGGGCGAGTTAATGACTCGGCTGTCTGTAACGTTACCTTGAAGAATATCTGCGGCCCAAATTGTTTTGCAAATCAGAGCTAAAAAGAGAGGTGCAAATTTTAAAAACAATCCGATTTTAGGGTATGAGTTCATGTAGCAGCGCCTGTAAAAGATTCTTTTTTATTACTTTACCTCAGAAGTCATTTGTATTTCAGTAAAATTAGGCAAAAATTTTTTTGGTTAAAATTTTTTTATTTAAAGATGTTAATGATTTAATTTCCCTGACAGCTTCTTTATCTCTGGAAGAGGTATGAAAATTTGATAAAAACTTGGTCTCCATCCTGGCGGAGATCATTAGCGACAACAAGTTCCCTCTCGCCCTCCATCTCAACAATATCGAAATTGCTTTGATTCGTGTTATACCCTATGTAGAAAGCTGACCAAGGGTTGATTACATATCTTAAAAGTAAATCAAAATTAAGGTTCTCATCATCTGTCAAACGAGTCGCTGGACCTGCATCAGTCTTATCATACTGAGCGATGAATCTAAGAGACCATTCTTTTGTAAATTGATAATTCCAATTGCTCCGAAAAATTTCGTTTGTGAATATTTTGGTGTCGGAATTGCGGTTCTGGAGTTCAGTCAAGAAATAGGTATTTCTGACTTGTAAACGATCAATAGGTCTCCAAAAAAAAGAGAGGTCTATGCGGCTTGTGTCTGCAACGTAAGGTAGTGAACCGGGCGCTGGGACAAGGTTTAAGGTTCTTCCTTGTCTATAATTAGCGCTCACCGTCGCCTTTTGTGACGTGCTGTTGGAGAAATCTATCTGCCAGTTTTCATAATCATAGCGAGTATTGGTAACTATTCCGGCAAAGTCTTTGGGGCGGAGAATTTCGGCATAGTCGGTGTAACGAACGCCAAAGCTGGTGGTTGCATAGTTTACTTGGAGGTTTGGACCTAACTGATGATAGATACGCGTTCCGTCGGTGTCGTTTAAGTAGACATCGAAAAGGCCGGCAGTCCAACTATTGATATTTGAGGTTTCAGGGTAAAAGTTCAAATTCAAGCTGTTGTGAATGCCAGAGGTGTCTGGTTTGAAAAATCGGTTTTGAAATCCAAGATCTGTGCGAAAGTTATCAGTTGTCTCGATAAAGTGGGAGTGAGTATTTACGGTTCGGCCGGTGCGATTGATTTGAATGTTTCTCTGGTACCCTGTTGTTTCATCGCCGCCTGAAAGCGGGGCCGTATCGGTTCCCACTACCTGCATATTTGTGATCCAGTTGTTGTTTAATTTTAGGCGAGCATCCACACTAGCCACGCGATTAAAGCCCTCACCAAGTTCGCGATCGCTTAGAAAGAAACCGACTCTTGACTGCTCAGATATGTCGCGGAATCCCCTCAGAATCGCAATATTTGCTTTTTCGCCATACAGAGGGTCTGTATGTTCACGATTCAATCCAGGAGCTTCATCATTAATTAAAATACTGCCGAAGCCATATCTTCCCGACCTTCCTGTAAATCTGACACCGCCCTCAGGGTCTGCTATACGGCGGGTAAATAAAAGTATGGAATCGGTAGCAAAAAAATCAGCGTTCTCAATAAAAAAGGGACGTCTCTCAGGGAATTGAACTTCGAATCTTTCATTAACGGTAACCTGTGGTTGGTCTGATTCTACTTGGCTGAAGTCGGGATTAAGTGTGACATCAAGCACCATAGAGTCATTGAACACAAATTTGGCATCTAACCCCAAATCATTCTCAAGAGAAGTCTCAAAGCTTGGCCCACCAGCAGATCTTGGATTAATGGCGTTTACCTCCCTAGTAAATAGGAAAGGGATAAACTGAGAATTATTACCTGGAGAAACATCCTCAATACCCCGCATTAATGCTGTTTGATTTAGCCGACCCTCTAACTCAAGCGTGTATTGTGGCCAGAAAGAAAACTCGGTATAACGTGGAATGAAACGACCGAACTGTACACGCCAGAGTTGTTCCTCAGCCTCCCTGAATCTCAAGCTTCTCAGCGGAATCGACATCCAAACCATGTACCCTTGATCGGTAAGTTTCCCATCACTTTCCCATACTGCTTCAAAAGATGTATCAAAACCTGCACGAATTGAAGAGCCCTCTGTCCAGCGGGCATCCCACTGAATGCCTAATGGAGTAGAGTGGAAGGATACAGCGGTGCGTTGGTCGTTAAATGTATCGATTGTGAGTCCAACCCTGTCGTCGCCATTAATGTTTTCCCTAGATGCTAGATTTGCTCTAATTAGCTCTGGTTGGGAGTCGAAAGCTAGCCAAACTGCAAATAGGTGGGTTTGGTTATAGCCGACGTAAACGTCTGTTCGTTGAGTTGGCTGAGCCCCATCATTGGGAGTGCGTTGGATGAATTCTCCAACTTTTGCCATGGATTGCGCTATTTCGGTTTGGGGCTCCATACCCTCGAAGTCGGAAAGAGATGGTACGCCGCTTATTCGAGGTATAAATAGTTCATCATCTGCGGCATCAGAATTTCCTGCGGAAATCGCAATAACAAGGACGAGGAATAGCGTAAAGTAGCGCATCGGATATTATCTGACTAAGGGCCTTGNGGNTTAAGAGGNGCAACATGATATTTGTTNAGAGATACAGAGCAAGNGTTTATTGCAATTTATTTCATACTTGGTGTTAGTTTNGNATCGAACTATTCACATTTCTCTTGTTAGCAGACTGAGNGGAAACTATGTGATCAAGTTCATTTCATCATCCCACTCTGCAATGATTTCCCTTCGAGATTGGTCTACGCACTTACNTAACCATTCGTCATCNTATTGTTTCCCATGGCGCTTCAAAACGCTCACTGGTACGCCATCCCAAGTATTCGGAGTGTTGCCTTGATAACCAAGATCGTTAAAACCCAGTTCAGTAGTATAATAACCTGTCATTGTTAAATCGCGCACAAGTGAGAAAAATTTTATACCAGGCTGTAATTGACTATTCTGTACTTCGGGATAGGCAATTTGGTCACAAATTTCGAGTCGCTGTGATTCAGCTATATTGATGAAATTGGCACCATAGTGCTCTATTGAATGGTTATCGAGCCACATTACCCCGCCCCTTAGAGGTACTTTAAAAACTTCTCGTTCTTTAACGATAAATTCTACAAAGTCTGGAACACCGGCATCGAGTGCTCCACCATTGGGGTCTTCGTTTGGCAAAATTATGTCGCACAGTGTCGCGATAGTCACTAACTCATGTTCACTAAAATAAGACTGTTGAAGTAAGTTTTGGTCATGTGCCTTCTCCACAGCTGTACGTCCGTATGAATAGGTAGAGTCGAGAGTAGTCCATGTTACTCTCTTTCCTCTAGAGTTTGGATTAACGCTAGTGGAACATCCGGTTGTCGCTACGATTCCTGTCGATGCCGAGGCTATAAAAAGGGCTTTTAAAGTTTCACGTCGATTCATAATCTTAATCTCAAATATTTCGTTTGTTCATTTGATCAACTATATAGTCCGAAGTTCGCCATGCTAAGGCTAATATCGTCCAGGTAGGATTTTTGTCTGCCTGACTTACAAAGGGGCCGGCGTCTGCGATAAAAACGTTAGAAGCGTCATGTAGTTGGCAAAATTCATTTGTTACCGATGTCTGTCTTTCGATACCCATTCTAGTTGTACCGACTTCATGTATGATCTCTCCGGGCTTTGTAAGCCCAAAATTTTCATCTTCTCCTGGCTTATCACCCAAAGGGATGCCCCCAGAAGCTTCTAAGAGTGCCTCCATAGTTTCTTGCATATGCTTGGCTTGAGCGATTTCATTTTTTGTCCAGTTATAATTAAAGCGAAGAACTGGCATCCCCCATTCGTCTAACGTTGTTGGGTCTAGTTCACAATAATTTTCATATTGTGCGATGCTCTCTCCTCGGCATGCAATGGAAAGCCTGGCTCCGAAAAAGCGCCTGATGTCATCCCTTAGCTGTTTTCCGTAACCGCCGACTTTTTTACCTAAGAATTCATTATATTGGTTCACAGCAAAACCGAAACCGTAACTTGGCATCCTCATTCCTCCGCCAATTTCTAGGTGATAGCCTCTAGGAAAATCTAAGTTGGCGTTCTCCAACCACCATGGCGTGTATACATGCATTCCGCCGACTCCATCCTCGTTGTAAATATCCCTGTCCATAAGATCTGGAATAAAAGCTGCTCGGCTAGCACCGGTCGAGTCATGGAGATAGCGACCAACATGACCACTACTATTGCCGAGACCTTGGGGATGCTGAGCACTAGTTGAGTTAAGCAAAATTCTGGCCGAGCTACACGCAGAGGCCGCAAGCACAACTGTTTTTGCAAAAAGATTATTTAAACTCCTATCTTTCTTGTTTATGAAGAGCACACCTGTAGCTTTGCCGGTATCGTCAGTAGTGACTTCAGTGACCATACTGTTTGTATAAAGGTCTACCTTGCCGCCGTTTAGTGCTGGAAAAATAAGTGATGTAGAAGACGAAAAATCCGCATGTACTGAGCAGGCACGGTCGCATTGATTGCAGTAGAAACAGACACCTCGCTGATTGTTGATGCGTTTAGTTAGGATTGACTTCCTGGCTGGGATAACCGGTATACCCAACTTACGGGCTCCATCAATATAGTAAAGTTCATGAAGCCTTGGTTTGGGTGCCGGTAAAAAGAAGCCGTCAGGATCATTGTAGAGCCCCTCGTTACTTCCAAAAACGCCAATTAGTTTATCTACTTTGTCATAGTAAGGTTTGATATCTTCATAACTGATTGGCCAATTATGTCCTAACCCATCTGAATCTTGCCTCTTGAAGTCAAGAGGGCCGAACCTAAGAGATATTCTGCCCCAGTGATTAGTCCTGCCGCCAAGCATCCTGGCTCGCCACCACATAAATTCGGTGCCTTCAGTTGTTGTAAAGGGCTCATCGTCAAGCTCCCATCCTCCAATGCAAGCGTTAAAATCGCCAAATGGTCGTCTTCGAGTACTTGCGCCGCGCCGCGGTGATTCCCAAGGGAATCGGAGTTGAGTTCTTTGCTCATCGGCAGCAGGATCATAGAAGTCCCCAGCTTCTATGAGCGCAACTTTTAATCCAGCGTTAGCAAGTTGGTAGGTTGCCATACCCCCGCCAGCACCAGAGCCAACTATAATCACATCATAAGAATCTTGTGCCATGAAAAACTTTAAGTAATGATTTAGGAGTGTTGATCATACTGTCGCTTCTGTACGGGCGCAAACTATTAAGAATTGTTTCGGTAGTTAAATTCAATAGTCTCTGCTGCGCGCTCAAAGTCTCTTCTTAAAGAGGAACTAAACGCTCTGCGCACAAAATAACTTAGTAGTCGAGATGAAGATTGATATACCACTGAAATTCGGACTATTGTTTGTCTTTCTTTCGTTTCAGAAAATTCATATCGTGAGAGAGAGTAGTTTAGCGGTGCCTCTAACGTCGACTCATCCATGTCAGTGAAATAGGCGTAGCCAATGTGCAGTTGAAATTGAAGAAATTTCTGAATTAAATAGGCATCATTTTCCATCGTCAATTTTCTAATGGATCCGACACCCAGCTTCCCTGGGGCTTCCGAGTTAGAGTGGTTAAATTCGATTGCTCTGGCGCCCTCGACGTATTCGTTTAATCGCAGGGAAAGGAAATTAAACACATAACTTAGCGGAGCATTAACTAATATTTCAATGGATTGATCTGGGTCAAGCTGAGCTCGAGTTAACTCTTGCTCGATTAGTTCCGGGNTGATTTCTTGAGCGTAAAAAGTGTTTAGTTTAAGTTGAAAAACTAATAGCAGGATTAGGCCGAGGTTTTGAAATATCTTGAATGGTAAAAGCGAGTTCTTCATGCTGANGCCGTTAACAAACAATTTCCCACCACCTAGTTAGATGGTGTATCAATNAATGATTCCACCAAGCTAAATCGGAGAATGACCGCAAATCTAATTCATGGGTCCAAACTGAGCGATGCTGCTGATGTAAGTGCAGGTATGTTTCCGCAATCTTCAATGGAAGCATTAATCCATCTTTTTCCATCCCTTTTGTTTCGCGTAACTTTTGAAACTTTTCGGGCCCTAACATTTTACCGAGGGTGTCTGGAGCGTCTACTGAACCGTCGATGACTATGTGCGCAACGTGGATACCCTTTGAAGCGTATTGTGCATTAAGTGACTGGCATAGCATACGGCGGCCACCCATTGCCGCGGCATGAGAGTGCTGCCCCGCATTTCCTCTAACAGCGGCAGTCGATGATGTCACCAACAAGGTTCCCTTTCCCCGGGACTCCATGAGAGGGCACACTGAAGAAGCGGTTCGAAAGAGAGCAAACGTAGCCATTCTCCATCCGAGNTCAAAAACTTTATATGTGGTCTCCTCTAGCTTTCTATTACCNACTTGGGCGCCTAAGTTAAAAACGACAACNTCTATTGGNCCAATNTCCAACTCGATCTGGGCTACGCGCTCTTCNATAGAGTTTTCCTCTACTGCGTTAAGGAGAAAACCGCTAGCTTCACCNCCGNCTTNNTTTATANTCGCAACGAGACGATTTAAACCNCCTTCGTCACTGCGTCTACATAAAACAGAATGGTAGCCTTCCTCGGCAAAACGCTTTCCGACAGTCCCNCCGATTCCGGCNCCTGCTCCAACTACTAAACATACNGGTTTCATAATNAGCTCATCACAATATTAATTAGGCTCTGGCGGTAGGGCGNGAGGTTACGCGCGACCACCAATCACTCAGATTTGAAAGATNNTCGGGGATACGNATACCGACAGCAGCTTTACCCATNACAAAAGCACATTGGGCAGTNATGTCNGCNANNGAATAGCNACCCCCCGCTATATATTTCTTTTCCTTCTAATTCTTGATCAAGCCANACCATTTGTTCNTTNACACCTTCTGATGCAATCTCGGCAACTTGAGGTATTTGGACAATNCTATCTTTCCACATTTCGTGAGTATTACGGAATATATCAATCANAGGNTTGAGAAATTGGAATTCCATACGACGCTGCCACATTTCTATCATTGCTTTTTCTANACTAGTAGTTCCAAAAAGTGGGGGGTCTGGAAACTCATTTTCAAGGTATCTGCAGATAGCTATCGATTCTGCTATGCAGGTACCATCATCAAGCTCAAGCAGAGGCATACGCCCTAGAGGGTTCTTCGCGAGATACTCTTCGGTCTTATTTTCTCCGCTCATCATGTCTATTGGAATCATCTCAATCTCGAGATTTTTTTCAGCGATAAAAATTCGAACTCGGCGGGTATTAGGTGACGCAGNTAAATCATATAACTTCAAAATAGTATCCTCAAAGGTGTTAACTAAAAATAAAACATGTTGAGCTAAATTTGANTCGATGAACTACTCGATTCCCAGAGCGTCCATTTCCTGCCTACGCTCACCTCTTAACANATTGGTCATCCCGTAATTGCCTTCATGACAAGAATATTCGTAGAGAAGTCCATCGACNCGGGTCATCGGCACCATTGCNGTAATCTTATCCGTAAANGTNCCGGGGTCGTNGATAGTGAACTCATACTCTACNGTTGTCTCATTGACCCGAGTAAAACGCTCTGTAAGNGANTTTTCGCNAGCGTTTCCATACGGTGAGGCAAGAAAGCTTTGGACCATATCGCTAAAATTCTTAGTTTCTATGACAAGTGTATCTCCATCCCAATAGCCCCTGGAATCACCCGACCAAAGGCGAATATCGTCGTGTAGCTGNTGATTTTCGTTTANCGNNACCACTCGCGCATCNTGGACCATCTCAGTCATGATNACCACATGATCCNTGTGCTGAAAGATNTGAATATTGTTGTTGTAAGCGCTGGGCATAAACGGAGGNCCNGCATTAAAACCAGCAATACATCTTTCAGAGAGGCCNCGGTCTTCTGGGCCATCTTTTGNNATTCCACCGGCGCCCATAAATCTTACTGGGCGNTGACTCGGATAATCNTGACTGACTCCNCCCCGTTGCATGAAAGCCCCTTCCACAATTTCTGGAATGCGACCGTTTTTAGGATAGGTAATTAANGAGGTCCTCAGGTCATACCCAATNGCTGCCCTCTCATACCAAAATGAGTTATATCCTCCGACACCGTCGAAGTGCGACTCTGCNCTTGCTTCAAAGGCTGANACAGATTGGNCNCGATTTTCTTCGTTCTCNTCNGGNGTAAAGTACTCTCGATCGCCNTACCTNATATCCCTTTGAACNGGAGTATGGGACGCAAAATTCCATACNCCCTGAAGATTGGGCTGGTCGTATTCGGTCCTCGGGACAGTGTAATCCGNTTGTGTTAANCCAATNGACGAAGCTGTGGAAAGCAAAATTGTCAGNACTAAATTTTTCATNNAGTTTNACCTNAGCTCGAAATGTTNTTTGACTAGAAGCTTATCAGACATTTNTTGATGAACAANAGGGNTGTTAGTGTANTATGGGATTAATNGCAAAATTTTATACAGCCAATGATCAAACAAATGGGTTAACTGGGGATAATTTTATGTTCAAGAATACTAAGCTTGTCATGGGAATGCTTGTCTGCATGTGCGGAACGCTAGTTTTTACCTCGTCCTCACAGGAAAACTCACCTCAATATGCTACTGATGTGAAGTTTCAGGAGTGGCAGAACGTCATCCATGCACCTGAGGGGCGAGTCGACCGTCAAGTGAAAGTTGTAGATATAGGTGATGCTAATGTTGCTGTTGGGGTTCTCTTCCGTGATCGAATTGAGGCCAGTGAGGAACCAGTAAGCGGTATTGTTCATAGTCATGTTTCAGAGGTTTATTACATAACCAAAGGCTCAGGCACACTGGTAACCGGTGGAACATTGTTGGGGCGTCGAGACGCGCCTTCAGATTCGGATATCGTAAATGTGCTTGTTGGGGATAGTTTCTTCACTTCTGTGGCTCGGGGTGATGGACAAGTTCGGGAGGTGAGAGAGGGAGACATTGTCGTCATCCCNGCTGGGGTATTCCATGGCTGGCATTCGGTGGATGAGCGAGTTGAAATGGTTAGTATTAGACCGGACCCGAAAAAAGTACTTCCAGAAGGCTACGTTAATCCTTATGCAGAATAGGGNATTTGGAAGTTTGGGCTGACATACTANATTTTAAAGCTAATAGCCTTTCTCAAAATCCACCAAACCTTCAAGGGTTTCATCTTTAACGAAATGGTTTAGGTTTTTTAGAAATAAGCCAACTATATCTTTGGGTCGGCTTTCTGCNGCTGTGTGAGCCGTTAATTTTAGATTGGGTACTCCCCATAGTCGATCGCTAGTGTCCAATGGTTCTTTTTTTGTTACGTCCAAAATAGCACCAGCTAAATTATTGGAAATTANTGCCTCGGACAAAGCGTTCTCATCGATTAAGTTCCCTCTGCCGACGTTAATAATCAGCGCGGTCTTTTTCATTCGTTTTAAGGTCGCGGTGTTTATTAAATCAGTGGTGCTTGGAAGGTCTGGCAAGATACCGATCAGGTAGTCAACTTGCTCTAAAAATTTAACAAAGGAACTTTGAGAGAATACTTTACTAAAGTGTGGTGTGAGTTGCCCAGAATTGTTGAGGCCAATTGTCTTGACCCCTAATTTGCTCATAGCTTCCGCGACAGCACTGCCAATTGAGCCAGTTCCCATAATGCCGGCGGTCTTTTGTGACATCTGTCCGCTTGTGAGGGGCCGCCATTTTCTATTTTTTTGAAAACCTTGTCTTTCCCCTATTTTGAGCTCGTGCGCTAGAATATGACCAATTACATACTCAGACATTTGTGGACCAAAAATGCCTTTCACGCTGGTCAGGGCGTAAGAGGTGTTTGGCATTTTAATCAGAGGTGTTACCCCAGCCCACGTGGATTGAACCCAGCGAACTGTGGTGCTATTTATAACCTCAGATACATAATCGGGTCGACCAAGTATTATTGGCTGTTGTCCATAACCGTTCCTTGTTTCCTCTAGCGTCGATGCTACTGAGATTTCAGCGAGGGAACCAAGNTCTGCGTTTATTAGACCCGAGTATTCCTCTGAATCTGGAGAGGTTACGAAAATAGGGGGATACTTCAAACCCTTGTCACCTCCACTACATTATGCCCAAACACGCTATCGTGCTGAGGCGGCGTCAAATCCAGAGACCGTTTTGTTAAAGNAATTCTCTACCAAGTCTTCCTCTCGGTACTCGGTAGCCTGCATCAATTACATAATCTGGTCCCACAGATTCAACAGTAGGCGTACCACTTCCCACCATAGCTATTCTTAATTCTCGATTTAACAAGTCGAGAACTCTCTCTACACCAGCCTGTCCAAAGGCACCAAGACCCCAGCAGTACGGGCGCCCGATTCCAACTGCATTGGCCCCAAGAGCAAGAGCTTTGTAGACATCAGTTCCTCTTCGGAATCCACTGTCAATGATGATCGGTACGCGCCCATTCACTGCACTTACAATTTCAGGTAGACATTCGATTGAACCGCGATCAGATTCAATAGCGCGTCCTCCATGATTTGATACCCAAATACCATCAGCGCCATTTTCCACAGCCAGCGAAGCATCAATGCCAACCTCGATACCTTTAATTATGACCTTCATATTAGTCACTTCTTTGAGTCTTCCAATCACATCCCAAGTTAATGAGGGATCGTTCAAACCAACGCCACGCATGTCCAGTCCATCAAATATGGGTTTAGCTTGGCCTTGATGACAATTGGAGCACGTCCGTGTGTCTTCTCTCACCAACTTTGCTTGAGTTTCTACATTTCGTCCGCCTGGTAAATCGATCGTTAAACAGACCGCTGTTGCCCCAGCTCTCTCAGCTCGCTGCACCATGGCGACGGTATATTCCCAGCGAGTTGTCGGATACAACTGAAACCAAATAGGACCACCTCTCTGCTCAATGACTGCTTCAATTGGAGTCGAGGACTGAGTTGAAAGTGCCATATGATGATTTTTGGCAGCAGCAGCTCTTGCTGTTCCGAGTTCGGCCTCAGCGTGATAGGCGCCATGACTTCCCACCGGGCAGAGAAAAATTGGCGAGCTGGCTTCTGCGCCAAGCACATTTACTGATAAATNTGGTTCACTGACATCAACGAGTCGCCTTGGCTTGATTTGAAACCGCGTAAAGCCCCCGCGATTTGCTCTCAACGTCATGTCTCCGTCCACTCCGGTCGACAAATAACCGAAATGTGCTGGTGGTATTTTCTCTCTGGCGATTGATTCCATTTCGAAAACGTTTATTACTTCCGAGGGATCGGTAAGNCGCTCACCTAATGTTTCCTCCACNTCTTGGGCAAAAGCGTCATAACTGGTGAGTAAAGGGCTAGCCGCCATAAACTTAAGGAATTCTCGACGTTGGGTCATACTGCCTCCAGTAGTGCAATTCAAATATATTAGTTAAGTATATCGTAGAGAACCTATAAGGACAGCTCTCTATTGCCTAGTCGAAGTTTCTATATATCTTTTGCAAGGTAGTTTGTTTGCCCTTAACTTTATGCAGCTCTGTTGAATAGTTAGATTAGAGTCTCTAGGATTTGACAACATATATGAACTAACNAAAGGACTAAATTATGCTCAAAAGAACTTACTTAATAGCACTTTCACTGTGTTTACTAAATCCATATGCGGCCCATGGAGAGGACTACGACTATGATCCGGAGAGAACGGCTATTCTTTTAGTCGACCCTTATAATGACTTCCTCTCAGAGGGCGGTCTCCTTTACGACAGATCGAGAGAAACGCTCGAGGCAAATAATGCCATCGAGAACATGAAGAACCTAATTACGGCTGCGAGAGCGGCAGGCATTAAAGTAATTTATGTGCCACATCATCAGTCCCGAGAGGGTGATAAAATTGGTTGGAAATTTGGGAGAGGAACAGGTGGTGTTTTCAAGGCCGGCACTTGGGCGGCAGAGTACCATCCCGACCTGCAAATGCAACCAGGAGATATTGAGGCTCGTCAACACTGGCAATCTAGTGGTTTTGCCAATACCGACTTAGATTTTTTATTAAAACAACACGATATCGATCATGTAATTTTGGCGGGCATGAGAGCGAATACTTGTATTGAGTCAACAGCGCGCTATGCCGTTGAACTTGGATACCATACCACTATGGTCACAGATGCTGTCGGAGCCTTCAATATGAGAGAAATGACAGCTGCTATTGAGATTGATTATCCTGTGATAAGTCACAACGTGTTGACCACTCAGGAATTTGTAGATTCGATTAACTAATTAAAGAGTGAATTTTCGGGCTTAAATTTGATGGGTTTTAAAAATAGATGCTTTATTTATATTACTGTCTAGGTGACGGTAAATGTAATAAATATGGGGTGCTTGTTGGTTGTTTTATTAGTATTCTCTAGTTTTAGAGCTGTAATTTGTCCTGGAGAAAAATAAGAGTGTTTTTAAAGCATCCCCGAAGTTCGAATTTAACCTTGCTTAAACTATTTTTGGCTGCAACCACGGTTTTTGGTCTAGTAGCTTCTAGTAATTCTTTTTCACAGACAGGACAATCACCCTTTCCGCGTCAAATGGCGTGGACTGCTTATAACCTTGGTTCTACAGGATACAACCAAGCTGTGGCAATAGGCGCGATGTTACGAGAAAAATTTGGTGTGACCTTGCGAGTGATTCCAGGGCAAAATGATGTATCACGACTCTTACCATTGAAGACCGGCAGAGTAGACTTTACCGTTAATGGGGTTTCAACTTATTTCGCTCAAGAAGGTATGTTTCAATTTGCTAATGATCAGTGGGGTCCTCAGCCGGTAAGATTGCTGATGACCTCTAACGGACTTAGTAATCAGACTGTAGGGGTTGCAGCAGACATTGGTGTTCAAGAGATTGCTGATTTAAGGGGTCGCAGGATTCCCTATGTACGCGGCGCTCCTGCTTTGAACGTTTCCATGGAAGCTTATCTCGCCTGCGGTAACTTAACTTGGGACGATGTTGTGAGGGTAGATTTCCCCGGGTACGATGCTGCGTGGAATGGTGTCATAAACGGTGACGTGGATGCCGGCTTTGGCACAACTGTTTCGGGACCAATGTACCGCGTTGAAGCATCTCCCAGAGGTATTTTTTGGCCACCAGCACCTCATGATGATCAAGGCTGCTGGGATCGTATGTTAGCCATCGGACCGTATTTTACAAAGCACCATGCTACTCGGGGAGCGGGAATAGATCCTAATAATCCGCANGAGGCTGGNACCTATCCCTACCCAATGTTAACCGCGTTATCCGGCCAGGACGAAAACTTGGTTCGCGCGCTGACTCAGGCGATACACGAAAACTACGATGATTTTAAGGANTCTGATCCAGGAGCCATTGGTTGGGCACTTGATCGGCAGGTATTTCAGTGGGTCGTACCCTATCACGATGGCGCCGTTCAGTACTGGCGAGAGATAGGGATTTGGACGGACGAATTAGAGCAACACAACAATTCANTAGTCGAAAGGCAGGNAGTTCTTGCCGGGGCATGGTCCGAATTCATGAAGGAAGAAATTGATGACCAGCAGGAATTCGTCGAGGCCTGGGAGAAATTGAGAGCGCTGCGATTAGAGGAAGCTGGTTTCAATCCAGTCTGGCGCTAGTGTCTAAAGATAATGACATATTACCGACACCATTGCGGTGGCTAACAGGAATAGCTGCTCTAACCAGCGCTTTTTTGGCAATGGATTCTCTGAGACTTTTTTCAGAAAACCCTTTGCTAGATTTTGCAATCACATTGCAGAATCATTACTACTACGCATTGATTGGATTACTGCTACCGCTTTGTTTTCTTCTAAATCCTTCATTTTCGAGTAATAAGACTTATTGGTTTGATGGTTTCTTGGGNTTTCTTTCAGTTGGTGTTTGCGGTTTCTTTTTCGCCAATGCAGAAACTATGCTTGACTACGGTTGGGAGTTTTCGGCGCCAGACCACGCGGTATGGATGAGTTATGTGTTATGGGCGCTNATTATGGAAGGAGTCAGGCGAACAGGTGGTTGGATTCTTTTTGTTTTAGTATTCGTTTTTTCTCTTTATCCAATATTTGCAGAGAGCTTACCCGGACCAATTTCAGGCATGGCGTCNACGCCGGCCGATACAGCCGCCTATCATGTTATGAGCATTGAAAGCATTCTTGGTCTGCCTTTTAGAGCCTTTGCCCAACTTGTTATTGGCTTCCTAATCTTTGGCATAGCCCTACAAAAAACTGGAGGGGGACGTTTTTTCATAAATTTGGCGTTTGCAGTTTTTGGTCATGTTCGCGGTGGATCAGCTAAAGTAGCGATTGTTTCCAGCGGGCTAATGGGTTCGATGAGCGGAAGTGTAATTACTAATGTTTTGACAACTGGCCAGATGACGATTCCAGCCATGGAAAAAAATGGCATGGAGAAAGAGTACGCTGCAGGGGTAGAGTCCTGCGCATCAACAGGCGGTGTCCTACTGCCNCCAATTATGGGATCGACAGCTTTCGTTATGGCAACGTTTCTAAATGTTGCTTATACCACAGTGGCCTTGGCGGCAGCGATTCCAGCTTTTCTTTATTTCTTCGGACTCTTCATGCAGATAGATGCCTATGCTGCTCGAAAAGGCCTAGTAGGAACACCCAAAGAAGAATTACCTAGTTTGTCGGAGACCATGAAGCAGGGTTGGTACTATATAACNGCTTTCTTAGTTCTGATTTTTTTATTAGTTTACTTGCAGAGAGAGGCAGTGGCTCCGTTTATNGCNACCGGACTCCTACTTCTTTTAAATCAGCTTTCTCCTGAGTATCGTTGGAATTTAAGTCAAGCTGCCGATTTTCTTGTNGCTACTGGAAAGCTTCTTATGGAGCTNCTCACCATTATGGCTGGTGTGGGTTTAATCGTGGGTGCATTATCAATAACTGGGCTATCTGGCACCTTAGTAAATGATTTGTTGTATTTGGCTGGAGATTCTCCGCTTATCCTTTTGTTAATGGGAGCATTTTGCAGTTTCATATTGGGTATAGGGATGACAGTGACAGCGGCATATGTGTTTNTGGCAATCGTGCTNGCTCCAGCATTAATACANGGTGGATTNGAGCCTATGAGTGTTCATCTGTTCATCTTGTACTGGGGTATGCTCTCTTTNATAACACCNCCTGTTGCCCTGGGTGCNTTTGCTGCAGCAAGTATCGCTGGCTCCTCGGCTCTCGCGACTGGCTTCAAAGCAATGCGATTAGGAAGTGTGATTTACTTCATACCATTCTTTTTTGTGCTAGAACCAGCACTTATTCTATCGGGAACTTGGTGGGAAACTATTTTTGCTGCTGCCAAGGTAGGTGTGGGCATAATCCTGATAGCTGGCTCACTGCAAAGCTATCTCTTTGGAATAGGACACGTTGATAAAAGTGGAGCTCGAGGTATCTTGGGACGGATGTTCATGGGAATAGGAGGCGGTGTCATAGCCCTGCCTGCATCTTCAATGCTGGGCATTAGTCTTGGTCCTCTGGAGCTCGTTATCTTGGGTCTTCTAGTTTCAATCCTTGGTGTTTTTCTCAGTTATAATGCGAATAAGTCTAACCCTGCATCTTCCTCCGCTACTGCAAGAAATTTTTAGGTTGAGTCAATCGAAGTTGAGGAGAGCCAGGTCATGTTGTTCACTTGATATTTGGATGTATGTATCCCGCGGGCAAGACTTGATCTGGATCAATCCTAATACTCAGGTAAGTTATTTGATCGAGAATTTTTCGAAAACCATGAAGCACCCCGGCGGGAATTACGACTACATCACCAGCTGAAATTGTCATTGTTTCGCCATTCTTAACCGTGCGGACATCGGTAGGACCAACTAATTCCCTGACAAGAGAGCTAGCTGGAGGAAATTCTCGATCTCCTTCGCCATCACCACCTGTCTCCAGTATTCCTGATCCAGAGAGAACATAGTAGACCTCTGTGATATCGCGATGCGACAAAGCAGTAATTCCCTCCCCTTCATCAGTCTGAGTACTCTCTCTTCGGAGAATACCCACTCCGACATTTATATTATTTCCAATGTCGACCACCCGCACCTGTTGGTCGGGGATCCTTCCTANCCCCTGATAGGCTGCCATAATTTCCGATACTGGAATATGAGTTGCCTGTTCNGCAGTTTGGGTGACCGCTATTCCAGGTAATTGAAAAAGAGATAAAAATACNGCTAATTTTCTGAGATTTGAATTGAACAATTTCTTCTCCTTTATCATCTGAGTAACCTATCACTAACTANATTAGTTATATTATCAGATAAAATTTTTAGACAACTCNACTAACTTAAANAAGGAGACAAAATGAGTTTTCAAGATATGGGTTCCCTTGGAGAATTTATNGCAGCTTTNGCAACGGTNGTTACACTCCTTTACTTATCTGCACAAATACGTCAGACCAATCTAATAACTAAAGCTCAGTTTGGACATGGGTTAACCCATCGACTTTATGAGCGGTTCTTTCAAACGGCAAAGGATCAGGAATTTGCAGAGTTTTTAGGTAAAGATTGGGCCGCAGAGGATCTAAACTCGGTCGAAAAATCTAGNATTACATTCTTTACAATAATGCTGTTAGTCGATGTTTTTGATGTCTATGACAAGGTAAAACAGGGCTTGGTAGAGAAAAAACATCTGGATATGAGGGTTCATATGCTTAGGACCGGAATTTTTAGATCACCAACAGGAGCGCGCCTTTGGAGTTTTTGGAAGACTGTTCGGGATCAGGAATTTGTTGACTGGTTTGAAAAAAACGTAGTTGACCCGAACGCGATGGCAGAATTTATAGAAAAATTTCGGGAGGATAATCCGGACGAGGGAGACTATAAAACGGGTGAGACTAACAGCTTTATAAGAACGGAATAGGGCGGTTAGCGGAATTCTTATGATTATGAGACTTCAGGTATTATCGATCATAAAGCTGGCCTGAGTCTCCGCAATCGTGTCGCCAGTATCCTCTCTGACCATCTTACCTTCCATCAAGATGAGTCGGTTTCGCCGTTTTATGCATTGACCTTCGACATTAACTTTTGTGCCAATCTTAAGGTTATCTTTGTATCGAATATCACATTTCGCTGTGTAGGCTCGGATGCCCTTCAAATATATCCAGTTGGCCATTACGTCATCTAGAACACTGAAAATAATTCCACCATGCGTTACGTCATCGTATCCACAGTGTTCAACTTTTGGAGTAAATTCAGAGCGGCAGATGTCGCCATCTAACCTGAACTTAAGTTTCAATCCGATATTGTTTTCTGGGCCACAGACAAAACACTTGCTGGCATCTAAACTATTATTGCTCATAAGCGTAAGCGACGGTCTTTGAATTTGAGGTATTGTATATCTATATGCCTTTACGGTCGGCAGATCATGTAATTCCGAGGTGCCATCATAACTTATTCTTAACTTGATGTGCGAAGAATAATGAGTTTCGCTAAAACTTAGCAGTTCCATGGTTTATTAGGTTCAGAAGCGATCAGGTTGTGATAGAGTTACAGNAATAAGTATTAAAANTTTAAGTGGTATGATTTCTATGTTTAAAAATCTAGCATTTCCTTCAATCAAAGTCTTAATTGTCTTGTCCTCTTTGGTTAGCGCACCTATAGCGATGGGTGATATATCGGGGGAATGGAATTTTTCCCTAAATGTACAGGGCCAGTCTGGTAGCGCAGTCGCAACGATCCTGCAGAATGACGAGGAAATTGAAGGTACTTATGTTGGGCAGCGATTCGGCACAGTTGATTTCGTCGGTACTATTGTCGATGGTGAGCTAGACTTCCAACTCAATTTAGATTTAGGGCCGATAATTTATGAGGGTCGTTTGCAAGATGACGGTTCAATAAAAGGAACGGCTGATTTGGCTGGAATGGCTCTGGCTAACTTTGTCGCGACAAAATCAGATTAAGGATTTCGATATCGACTGACACAGTTTTGTGTNCGGGGGGAGCATGAGTTTACGATTTAAAATTGGCTTAGACAGCACATTTTTTGCTGTTCTTTTTTTACTTCTTGTTAATTTTTCAAAGGCCGCGGAACGACCCAACGTGGTTTTGATTCTGGCCGATGATTTGGGCTACACAGACATTTCACCGTATGGGAGCGAGATTAATACACCGAGTATCGCTCAATTGGCTGCGGAGGGTCTGTCATTCACCAATTACCATACCGCGCAGAATTGCGGACCAGCTCGTGCGATGCTCTTGACTGGAGTGGATAGTCATCGTAACGGTGTCCCTAACATCCCTGAGTCAATTCCACCTGAACAGATGGCATACGACCACTATAAGGGTGTTCTTAACGACAAGGTAGTGACTATCTCGAGTTTGTTACAAGAAAGTGGATATCACACTTATATGACAGGGAAATGGCATTTAGGACACACACCTTCGCTCCTTCCTTCGTCTCGTGGTTTTGATCGAACTATAGCTATGGCTGATACTGGAGCCGATAATTGGGAGCAGCGAACCTATTTGCCGATCTATGATGATGTAAGCTGGTATGCTGATGGATTGCCGCACACCTTGCCGGATGATTTCTATTCTTCTAGGTATTTTATTGACAAAACTATCGAATTTATTGATTCGAATGGAGATAGTGATAAACCATTTTTTGCTTACATACCTTTTCAAGCAGTCCACATACCAGTGCAGGCGCCAAAAGAGTACTCTGACAAATATGCTGGAGTTTACGATCAAGGGTGGTCTGTGATGCGGGAAAAACGTCGGCAGGCGGCGATTGCTGCTGGTGTAATTCCTTCAGAGAGTAAAATTAAAGTTACACCAGGAACCATTGACTGGGATAGTATGACTGATGATCAGAAGCGCTATGATTCTCGACGAATGGAAGTCTACGCGGGGATGGTTGAGGCGATGGATTTTCACATTGGTCGATTGATGTCGTATTTGAAAGGTGTTGGGAAGTATGAAAATACGGTTTTTATTTTTACTTCTGATAATGGTGCTGCGAGCAGCCCTTTACTAGATTCTGACGGTAATTCCGTGCTTAAAAACTGGTTTGATAGTGTTGGCTACAATACAGATTATGAAACTTTGGGAGAGAAGGGTTCTTGGGTTGCGATTGGACCAGGCAATGCAACCATCGGGAATTCACCACTGCTTTATTACAAGTTTCATGCTAATGAGGGGGGGTTGCGAGTGCCTCTAATAATGTCTGGACCTGGCATAAACCGGCGGGGAGATTTGACTAATGAGTTCACCTTTGTCACTGATCTCGCTCCTACGATTCTCAGTCTAGCTGGAGTCTCCGATCACCAGGGTAGTTTTAATGGTAAAGGAGTTGAGCCAATCATCGGTACTAATTTTGTAGATTATTTAAGTGGAGACGAGGATCAAATTCATCAGCCCAATGAGCCAATAGGCTATGAGCTCGGAGGAAGTAGCGCGCTCTTTAAAGGTGACTATAAGATAGTCATAAACAGATTCGAGCAAAACGAGACTGAATGGCACCTGTATAATATCAAGACCGATCCCGGCGAAACGACTGACTTGATAAATGACGAGCCTCAACTTTTCGCTGAAATGCTCTCAGACTATGAAACTTGGGCAGATGAGAATGATGTTCTTCCTATGCCCGAGGGATACAATCGAGGAAGGGCTATTTTTCGCGGCGGATTTAATTAAATAGAAATCAATAAATCCCACACAGATGATACTTGCATCTACGTGGGTTGATTTGGGACTAGAGAGAAACAATCGTCAAAAGCTATAAGAGTCTGATCGTTTTAACAGTGGCACAGTCATTTGGTCTGACTGCAGCACCAATTCTCGTTTTACTGGGTGGTATAGTTGGTACCCAGCTGGCTCCTCGGAACGACCTTGCGACATTGCCAATAACTTTTCAAATTGTCGGCCTTGCCAGTGCTGCGATACCAGCAAGCATTCTCATGTCTAGGGTAGGTAGAAAAATTGGATTCCTAATCGGGACGGCTCTTGGATTCTTCGCTGCTCTACTTTGCGCTTATGCTGTATGGAATGAGTCTTTTTATTTGTTCGTGTTGGGCACGTTCTTGATCGGTAACTATATCGCTTTTTTGCAACAATTTAGATTTGCTGTTGCAGAGACAGTGCCGAAAGATAAGATCGCGAGGAGTTTGTCGATCTTGATGCTGGCAGGTATTGTTGCAGCCCTCTTAGGGCCCGAAGTTGGGCAAAGATATAGTGCTGTGGATGGGTTGCCTCTGTACGTTGGTTCGTTCTTTGGATTAGCCGGTTTGTTGACTATATCCTTTCTTATACTTCTCTTATTTTATCGGGATACGAATGTAGTTACCGAGGTTAGTGAAGATGAAATTAGGCCCGCCCAGGTGATTTTTAAACAACCTAAATTAATCCTGGCGATAGTATCAGCCGCGATGGCTTACAGTATTATGAGCCTAATTATGACAGCTACCCCGGTGAGCATGCATGAAATCGAAAGGTATTCCCTGGANTCAACAACTCGGGTGCTTCAAAGTCATATATTNGCCATGTACGCGCCCTCTTTTTTTAGTGGTCTTTTGATATCAAAGCTAGGAGTTTTCAGAGTAATAAAGTNTGGATTAGCGGTGATGACCTTAAGTATATTTGTAGGATCCGGTGAGCCGGGTTATATCGANTACTGGGTGGCTTTAATATTTTTAGGAATTGGATGGAATTTTCTATACCTGGGAGGTACTACTCTTTTAACCCAATGTTATCGTTCGTCTGAAAGATTCAGAGTGCAGGCTGTGAATGACTTTATAGTCTTTGGTCTCCAGGGATTTGGTTCTCTTGGGGCGGGAGTGCTCCTGGCTTCGGTTGGTTGGAATGGTTTGTTGACGGCGGCGGTACCTGGGTTATTGATTTTACTAATCGTTATTATTTTTGCACGACGTTTTGTCATCAACTAGCTCAGATCGATATTTCTTATTTAGTGCATAAAGAATCGCTGTCGTTTCTTCATCAATGAGACCCGTGTAGTTAGAAGGTCTAAAATGGAGTTGAAACGCTCTTACAGCAAATTGACTCTGCCTATCTTGGACTCCTGTTAGCTCTACAGGGTATCCGTAGATTGATAGTGCGCATTGAACCTCAAGAACAGATGGCAATTGCTTTTTTAGCTTATTCAATTGCTCATTGAAATCACTGATATCGTACCATGCGCCGATTCCGTGGTTGTAAAATTCTTCCCAGGGGAAATTTGGACCCGGATCAGATTTTCTGTTTGGAGCGATGTCCGAGTGTGCAACGATATCGATAGGATCTATTTCAGGGTGTCTCTTCAAAATTTCTTTTATGAGTGATAGAACCAGATCAATTTGATTCCTTGGATAACTAGGAAAGGAACATTCCAACTCGATGGAATCAGGATTTGCATTGAGATTACCAACGTTTTGACATTTGAAGTCATTGACTATTTCTATGCCAATAGATCGGTCATTTAAAGCTATTTCGTCTCCCCACTGGCTCACACCGGCATGCCAGGCCCTTCTTCCCTCGGATACAAGTCTGTAAACACGAAGATCATCCCTCTTATAGGTTGGGTCGTCTGAGTAGGGGACCAGATAGTGGGAACTCACCGGATTTTGGTTAGGTGTGCTCAGTAGACTCAATGATTCCTGGAAAAGCGCGGACGTAGCATGGATAACCAANTAGTTCACGCGACTGTTTTGGTTAGTGGATGGGACGTCTACATAATTTAACCCAGAGCATCCGATAAGTATTAGTACGATCAAGGCTAGAGAAAATATATATTTTATGGGCATTTTTTACATACTTGTAAATATCTGTGGTAACTAATATGACGGGAGACTCCAGATGTTTCGATCATTCTGCTGAAATCGCTCTCTAGATTNCATAGTGCCTTGAGTCTATTATCTTGACCGACCACATTCTAACTGGGAAAATCGAGCAAAGTTAAACGTTTTATTTTAACCAACTACTTAGAAGGGGCTAGATAATGTTATTAAAAATTAAGCCCACTGCAATAAGACTGAACTTGTTGCTTATTGCATTGTTGGCAGGTGCCTCGGCCATTTCTCAGGAAATTGGCGACTTCCAACCTGAAGAAGCCTGGGACGGCAATCCGGATATAAACGGCATCTGGCAGGCAATTGGCACCGCACATTGGGACCTTCAGGACCATGAAGCAAGCGCAGGTTTACCCGAAATGGGTGCTATCGGTTCGGTTCCTCCGGGCCAGGGTGTTGTTGTAGGGGGAGAAATTCCGTATCAAGATTGGGCGCTCGAAAAGAAGCAGGAGAATTGGGCAGGCCGACCCACAGCTGATCCAGAAACTAAATGTTATCTGCCGGGAGTCCCGCGGGCTACTTATCTTCCTTATCCTTTCCAGATTCTGCAAGGTACAGATAAGATCATGATTGTGTATGGTTTTGCTGAGGCAAATAGGACTATTCATATGAATGTGGAAAATCCTGAAGCGCCGCCATTAGATACTTGGATGGGGCGCTCTTATGGGAATTGGGAAGGGAATACTTTGGTAGTTGAGGCACAAGGCTTTCTTGGGGAGGCTTGGTTCGATCGTGCGGGTAATTTTGCGAGCAGTGCTTTGCGTGTCACCGAGCGATATACGCCTATTAGCCCTGATGCATTATTGTACGAGGCTACTATTGAAGATCCGACCGTGTTTACACGGCCTTGGCAAATCCGAATGCCGCTCTATAGAAGACTCGAACCTAACGCGCGAGTAGTTGAATATAAATGTGTCGAGTTTTCAGAGGAAATTCTATACGGACATTTAATGAAAAAAGAAGAGTAACCAGATCGAAGAACAAGTATTGATTTAAACTGAGATTTACAAAAAATTACTGTCAGGAGGTTCGCGCCATGAAGTGTCGTACCATTTTTAAAGAAACAATATTTACGATTGGGAAGATGAGCAGTTATTTTATTACTGCACTGCTCTGTATGTTCTCCGCTGCGGTTTTCGCGGCCAAGCCGCATCATATTACAATCGCCTTGTCTAATATCAGTGAGGCTATTAGCTGGTATGAAGAACATTTAGACTGTCAGGCGATACCGGGTAGAGACGACACCGTAAATTGTGGAAACACGGAAATAGAGTTCTTTTTAGGGCGGACTGTTGGGGGTAGTCAAGGAACGGGTGTAGATAGAATTGGCTTCTCTGTAGCGGATCTAGATTCAAAGATGGCAGAGTTGGAATCTGTTGGCGTCCGAGGCTCAGGTGTTAGATTGGTTCGCTTCGATGACGGTGCACTTGTTCGTGAAATTCCTGGGCTCTATAAAACCGCTTTCATCACTGACCCTTGGGGGACCAAAATAGAATTAGTTCAAGATGAAGACCTGTTGGGTTTTCATCACATTCAATTAAACTCAGTCGATCCAAGTGAGGCACTCAACTTTTACAGTCAGGTGTTTGGGGGCGAGCGTGCGCGTTTAAAGGGAGTGTTGGATGGTGTGACTTTTGATGGTATCTGGGTGCTTGCGTCTGAGTACACCGATGGTCGGCCCGGAATCACACAGGGTCGGACGATTGATCACATCGGTTTTGAGGTAGCAAGCTTTGATGAAGTCTCTATGGAGATGAGCAGGCTGGGTGTTGAGTTTCGTCAGGAGCCGGCTGTTCCCGATAATGCTCGCTCATCTTCAAGACAAGCTTTCATTCTTGGTCCTGACGGTGTAACGATTTCTATCGTTGAGCCCGGCTGGGAAGGAATAGAGGAAGAGCTTGCTGTAGCGGAAGCTCAGTCTACCGAGCTTTATGTAATTCCTCGAACTCCTTGGGGAGAGCCCGACATTCAGGGTATTTGGACAGCGGATGCCGCCCACGGAATTCCTCTTCAGAGGGGTATAGATGTTGCGGGTACCGATGAGTTAACGCCTGAGGAGGCAGCCGCGCGCCGAGAACGTGGGACCTTAAACAGTATTTGGGGATACGATAGAGAGTGGCGAGACACTACCTTGGGTTATGTTACATCAGCACCTTCTACTCAGGTTGCCATGGTAATTGATCCTCCTAACGGTCAGCTGCCAGAAACCACGGCGGCATATAAAGAATTGGTTGCCAATGCACCTCCTCGAATTCCGCCGCAGCGAGCAAGAACCCCAGAGGACCTTGGTACTTACGTGCGATGCATCACACGAGGGCCGGTTGGTATGATGATGCCAAGTATCTATAACAATGGATTACAGATTCTTCAAAGCCCGGGTAATGTTGCTATCCAGAAAGAAATGATCCACGAGACTAGAGTTATTTCCACTGAACCAAGAGAGGGTTTTGGTGATGGGTTAAAGACTTGGTTGGGAGATTCACACGGGCGTTGGGAAGGCGACACGTTGGTAGTGGAGGTGCGAAATCTTAATGGGCGAACTTCTTACCTAGGATCGAGTCCTGAAATGAAGTTAACTCAGCGTTTCACTCGCACTGGACCAAACACTTTACGCTATGAGTTTACGGTTGAAGACCCAGCAGTTTGGACCGAGCCTTGGACTGGTATGTTTAATTTTATAAAGGATGATAACCAGATTGAGCTTGTTGAATACGCCTGTCATGAGGGAAATTACGGAATGACTAACACTCTTAGTGCTGCTCGAACTATTGATGCTAGAGAGGCCGAGGAGTCTGAATATCAGGAATAATCCGGGAATCGAAACTACTAGAATGCTACGAATATTAGGGAGACGATGCTAATGCGTTTAACAATAGGTTTACTTGGTGGCTTGGGCATGCTTTTGCTAGCCCTATCGGCTACTCAAGCGCATCATGCCTTTTCAGGCGAATTTGACTCAACAAAGCCCATTAATCTGCGAGGTAAAGTTGTAAGGATGGAGTGGATTAATCCACACGCTTGGCTCCATCTTGCAGTTGTTGGTGAGGATGGTAACGAAGAAGTATGGATGATTGAAGCTGGGCCTCCTGGCGCTTTAGTGCGCAGAGGCTGGAGAAAGGATTCGGTCTTGCCTGGAATCGAGTTGGTAGTGCAGGGTTATCATGCAATAGACGGCACTAATAAAGCTAATGGGAGAGAAGTTACTTTCCCAGACGGTCGTAGGCTTTTTGCTGGCTCTTCAGGGACCGGCGCACCTGTCGATGGAGCGGACCCAACAGAACAGCAATAGCAGTTTTGTTAAATTAATAGTTCATAGTTCAGTGTAAAATTGAACCAGTGAAATCAAAAAGGAACAAAGCTTCTTAGCGTAGAAAATATTATAAATTAATCTGGTGGTTCGCTTACTAAGGCAGCAAATAGTTCACGAACCACTTCACGTTGAGTTTCGTCCGCGATCAAAAAGTAATGGTTGCCCGCTGGATCAACCGTGAATGTCGTCTCGCCGTCATCCAATACGGTTACCAATCCAGCCTCTGAAATTCCGAAATACCCGCGAGATTCTCTGATAGCCCATAACACGCTCGTTAGGTCCCAAGTTGGACGTTCATGGGGTGTGGGAACATAAGATTGATATGATTCTGGAATGGGGTGTCTGTCCACATAGCTAAAATCTTGCTCGATACTGACAGCTGGGTAACGTATCGCGAGACCAACCTCAAATCCACTCCAATAAATAGGCGTCGGCCATTCCTCAGCGAGTTTCTGAGCTGAGCGGATGTCCTGCACTATGTTGTATTCTAGGTGTGTCTCATCATTAATCGGAGTAAATGTCCCAGCCATAATTGAAATATGTTTTACCTTCCTCGATATCAACTCAACTCCCTCAAGGTCAGAGTGTTCGTCAGCTCGGGTATCCAATAGTTGAGCAAGGTTGGTCGAAAAACCAACTTGAACGATGACCACTGACTGGTCTGGCTGATTTGCGAGAATTTCCCGTAATAAAGGCACCGCATTCGGCGCAGGATCTCCCAACTGAAGATCGTGTGGGTAGATATATTGTCCACCATCAGACTCTAATGTTACGCCAGTAAAGCGACTCTTTTCTGGAGTGACGCCACTGTTTGTGATCCCAATAGGAATTTCACCGCGACCATAAAACGTATTGATTGCATCGACATAGGGAGCGACCTCATCGTTGTCCTTGGTTAAAGTGATCGCCAGTAATTCGCTCTCTCCCCTCGACTCCAGGGAGTGCAACATCGCAAGCGCAAGTGCATCATCTACGTCGTTGCCCATATCAGTGTCAAAAATCAACTTAATGGGTTCTGCTTTGACCAAAGCAGAAAACGTTATTAAGAAGAAGATACAGAAATTTGTAATTTGATTTTTCATTTTATTGTTGTCGTGTTAGTTAATTAAATTAGGTTCGGCGCCATAGACTATGACTGTATCCAGAAACACATTTGCTTTGTCCGAGGGATTGGTCAATCTAATTTCCACTTCATGGTCACCGTCACTAAGCGCGTATTTCCAAAACAAATAAAAACGTCGCGTGACGAAGTCAGTGGGCCAGATTGCCGCTTCTATAAATTCACCATCGACATGAAGCTCAGCTTCAAATACGTAATCCTCGGCTCCATCTTCAGATCTCGCTGATCCCATCAGAGCGAACCCGATGCCATTGAAATCGAAATTAAAAGAATCATTCAGCACGATTAACTCTCTATTTAAACCGTCGCTCGATCCAAGTTGACGGCGTTCTTTTGCAAAGTGATTTTCAAAAGAGTCTTCGAACGCCACTTTTTGGGGTTCCTGCACAGGAATCGTGACACTGCTGTCGCTTACCAATCCGCCCTGTCTGCGTATCATTTGCAAAGCATGCTGGTATGACATTTCGTAGGCTTCATTTAGCGAAATCGTCGTGTACGCAAAATCGAGATCCTCAACATCACCAAGTCCCTGCATCCAATAATTTGGAATCGCATCGTAGCCGTAAATAGTTCCCAGAATACCCATGGCCGATGCAGGGTTACAGTCGGCATCATCGCCAGCTCGAGTGGCGATCTCAACTGTTTTTGAAAAGTCTCCGTCTCCATAGAGCAATCCGAGCACCACCCAGGCTGCATTTATTTTTGCATCAATATTAAATGGGGACATCATTCCTCTTGGACCAAGATCGGTGGATGCCCATTCGCGGTTTATCCCGTTCCANCCAAACTTCCAGTCTTCAGGGTTTTCTGTATGCAAGGCAATTACGTGATCGATTATCTTATGGAAGTCGCTCTCCTCCGGAATAATATCTATTGCAGTTTGTACTATTGTCTTGATATCACTTTCAATGAAAGCGAGTGAATACATAGCGGCTATAAAAACACCTCCATACCATCCGTCACCATAATTCATTATGTGACCAACTTTGTCGCTGACCTCTACCGCTGCGTTAACCATGCCGGGCGACATCATGCCTGCAAAATCCGCCTCAATCTGAAAATCGATATCATCGGCGGCCGGGTTGTTTAGCCAATGGCCCGAATCTGGGGGAGTCAGGCCATTTAGAATATTGTATCTCGCAACTTGATTCGCGAACCAAAGGCTGTATTCAGCATTCGCAAATGATTCTGCTAGAGACTGAACCGCCGCATCAAGGCCCTCATCTTCAAAAACTTGCACAAAGGAGAGATCCATATAGATGTCGTCATAGGCTCCTGGTCTCTCAGTGAAAGTTTCATATAAAAGCCCGTCGTACCATTTCAGCTCATGGTCGTCGGGCACTCTTTCGCTGTTAAAACGAAATTCAACCGGAAAGCCATAGGTAACGCCAATGGTCTGTGCGGCCCATCCCCCTTTGATTTTGTCNCGCAGCACATCAGTTGATAAGGTCACGGTCTCTTGAGTAAGGANGGTACCTGAAAGCAAAGGANAAATAAGGAGAATGACTAGGGACAGGCAGTTTTTTAATCGAAAGAATCGGATCACTGAATACTCCTTTCTGCTTGAGCTTTTTTTATCTCAGTACATAATTAACAAAGTACGCGAATAGTAATTGGATGTTGTCAATGAATACAAGCATCAAAGACCAGATCATTGTGGTTGGAAGTATCAATACAGACATGGTCGTCGGGGCCAAGAAGCTGCCCAAACCGGGAGAAACTTTGATAGGCCATAAGTTTTTCATGAATCCTGGGGGTAAGGGTGGAAATCAGGCTGTCGCGGCGGCAAGATTGGGCGGTGAAGTTTCCATGGTTGCCAATCTGGGAGTAGATGTTTTTGGTGATTCAGCCATAGCAAAATTAACAGATGAGGGTATAGACTGTGAGGGCATTAGTCGGGATAACGACAGCCCTTCCGGTGTAGCTATCATAAACGTTGATGACGAAGGGGAAAATCAAATTGTGGTTGCACCAGGGGCCAATGCAAACTTAAACACTCGCCTTGTTAGCGCAGCCCTTGAGCAGATTGCACCAAGCTCCATTGTATTGCTACAGTTAGAAATACCGATTGTATCAGTAGCTAGGGTGATTGAAGTTTGCCAACAAAAGAGATGCAGGGTTATTTTAGATCCAGCCCCTGCTCAAGCTTTGCCTAAATCAGTTTTCGAGGGAACCTATTTGCTTACCCCTAATAAAAATGAGGCAGAATTACTGTCCGGNATCTCAATTTCTGATAGAGACTCGGTT
Source organism: Gammaproteobacteria bacterium (assembly GCA_002727775.1). Lineage (GTDB taxonomy): Bacteria > Pseudomonadota > Gammaproteobacteria > Pseudomonadales > Azotimanducaceae > UBA4421. Next base: position 26,729 of record PBUF01000014.1, on the reverse strand, counting down.
ACATGCGCTGCGGAGGAACTTTTAAAATTTGGTGTCACCAACGTAGCAATTACCCTGGGTTCACAAGGAGTCTTTTTAGCGAATAGCGATCAAAAACAGTTGTTAAAAGCAACATCCGTAAGCGCAATTGATACCACTGCAGCAGGTGATTGTTTTAATGGGGCTGTGGCTGCAAAGCTATCCCAGGGATGTTCCTTAATTGAAGGAATTAGATTTGGTATACAGGCCTCTTCAATCTGTGTGACCCGGCACGGTGCGCAAGATGCAATGCCTTATACTAATGAAATAGAATATACAAATTAAAGAAATATTCGCAAAAAAGAGAATTCATATGAGACTAAAAAAGTTAATATCACTGGTATTGCTACTTGGATTTTTATTCAGCTGTGACTCAAACGATTCACGTCGCCCATCAGACAGTACAGTTGTTGGCGATAGACCTGTCATCGCACTAGTAATGAAATCACTTGCCAACGAATTTTTCGTAAATATGGCTGATGGCGCTGAAAGACACCAGATGGAAAGGGCAGATTATGAGCTGATCATCAATGGGATAAGAAACGAAAGTGATCTTGCTCAACAGGTGGCACTTGTAGATCAGATGATTAGTCGAGGGGTCGATGCAATTGTTATTGCTCCGGCAGACTCGCAAGCTCTAGTACCAGCACTTGCTCGCGCCTCGGCAGCCGGTATTGTCATAATCAATATAGACAATCGACTTGAGCCTGAAGTTCTAGAGGAGTATGACTTGTCAGTTCCGTTTATAGGTCCGAGTAACCAGGCCGGCGCTAAAATGGTTGGAGACTTTGCTCTTAAGAGTATGGCTGCAGGTAGTAAGGTCGCGATATTGGAGGGAATTACTTCAGCTGTAAATTCAATAGAGCGCAGGACGGGGTTTGAAGAGGCAATTGCCGATGCTGATATGGATCTTGTCACGTTACAAAGCGCCGAATGGGATCAGACAAAGGCTGCTCAGGTCATGGCGGGGATATTATCGCAGTATCCCGATCTCGACGTAATTTTAGCAGCAAACGATAACATGGCTTTGGGAGCCGCATCTGCTGTGGGTATGGCGCGTACAGAGAAGGAAATCGTTATTGCAGGTTTTGACAATATTTCAGCGATCCATCCTCTGATCGAAGCGGGAACTGTTATCGCAACAGTTGATCAATTTGGAGATCAACTTGCGGTCTTTGGTATCGAATACGCTATGGAAGCATTGGAAAGTGGCGCAGAGCTAGACGATCGAGAAACACTCTTAGAACTTATTACCGCTGATACTCTTTAGTTCCTTGCAGAGAGAGCAACCATGTCTTCATGCTTAGAAGTTTCGAGGCTAACAAAAAGCTTTGCTGTACCTGTTCTGCGGGATATACGGCTGCGAATAAAGGCTAATACGATACATGGATTGGTTGGGGAGAATGGAGCGGGTAAGTCCACTTTTATAAATATAATTAGCGGATTGATTGACCCCGATGGCGGCTCCGTCAAGCTTAATGGAAGAGGTTTCAAACCGAAAAATAGGATGCAGTCACTTGATTTGGGTGTCGCTTTGGCTTCCCAAGAGCTTAGCTTGATCGATAACCTTTCGGTCGCAGAGAATATATTTCTGAGCGCCCTGCCGACAAAGAACTACAAAATTGATGATAGAGAGCTTCGAAAAAAAGCAAAAGAATTGTTGGATTTGGTTGGGCTAGAACAAAGTCTACTAGAGGTACCAGCCGGTAATTTGTCGCTTGCCGAAAAGCAGTTAGTCGAGTTGGCAAAGTCCCTATCTTTGCCAATCGACCGAACCAGTTTGCTGATCTTGGATGAGCCAACAGCTGCCTTGAACTCGTTTCAAGCTGATCGCCTGCATAACATTTTGCTTGATCGAGTAAAAAAGGGGGTGAGCATTCTCTATGTGTCGCATCGACTGGAGGACGTTTTGTTTGTATGCGATGAGGTCTCTGTGCTTCATGAGGGCGAGATCAAGTTGACCTCTGATACCAGTCAATTGACGAGTAAAGCATTAATAGAAGTTATGACCGGAAGAGAGCTTCAGCGTCACAGAGATGATGAGTCAAGGGTATATGGCAAAGTTAAATTGGAAGTTAAGGATCTCTCTACCAGAGAATTACCACACCCAGTCTCGCTGGCATGTCACAGCGGAGAGATTTTGGGAGTTGCGGGTTTGTCTGGGTCGGGTCGATCGGAGTTACTTCATGCTATGTTTGGCTTTGGCCTAGAGAGGAAAGGGCGTGTAATACTCTATGATTCTGAGCAGATAAGTGAGGCTCAGGTAGAGATAAAGTCTCCCAGTGAGGCAGTAAAGAATGGAATCGGCTTAATTGCCGAAGATAGGAAAACTCAGGGCATTTTTGCTAATCAAATGTTGTCGATGAATGTCACTGTGGCCGCACTGGGTAAACTCGGAAATGGATTGAATGCAGTGTTTCCCGATCGAGAGAAGGAGCGGACTAAGCAGTTTATATCTTCGCTAAAAATTAAATGTCTTGGCCCCAGTCAGTCTGTTGAGCGGCTGAGCGGAGGAAACCAACAGAAAACCTTACTCGCCAGGTGGCTGGATGTTGGTGCTAGCGTCTGGCTTTTAGATGAGCCTACCCGCGGAGTCGATGCGGAATCGAAGTTGGCGATTCATAGATTACTGCGAGAGCTCAGAGATAAGGGTGTTGCCTTGATTATTGTTTCAAGTGAAATGGACGAGTTAACCGACCTTTGCGATCGGATCCTGGTGATGTCAAATAAGAAACAGGTCGATATCTTTAATCGTGGATGTTGGAATAAAACTCTTCTCCTAGAGGCCGCCTTTAGTGAATACAAGACGAAAGAGTTGGCTTAATTGGTTTGTAAGTTTATTTTTGGGGTTTTATATCCATGCAACCGTTCATTAAATTATTGAAATCAGCGAGAGCACTGTCGCTGTCTTTTGATGAGTTTTTTATCCTTCTTGCTCTGTTTGTTCTCACCTTGTTTTTTGGCTTTACAACAGATAATTTTTTTTCTACGAGTACGTTATTCTCGATTTTGGCTCAATTGCCAACATTGACTGTTATTACGATAGGTATGACTCTGGTGTTGATCAGCGGCGGCATCGACTTATCCGTTGGTTCTGTTGTCGCGCTATCGAGCGCAATTATTGGTATTAGTTTCTCGGCGCTTGAATTGCCTTTCTTTTTTGCAGCAGTCTTGGGAATTTTTGCTGGTGGTTGTGTTGGACTGATAAACGGTATTCTTGGTAGCTACTTTCGTTTACCTATTTTTATTGTCACTCTTGGAATGTTAGAAATTTCTAGGGGTATGACCTATATGATTACAAGTTCTCAAACAGTCTATGTTGGCCCCAGTATCCAATGGTTATCTCTACCAATACCAGGTCTTGGGATATCTATCTCCTTCGTTATTGCCCTTCTATTGGTCGTGTTTACTCAACTCCTTCTGACTAGAACGGTGTTTGGGCGTTACGTAATAGCCATAGGAACTAACGAAACAGCCGCAAAAATTTCAGGTATTCGCACGGAGCCGTATCTGGCTTCAGTATTGGTTATCTCTGGAATGTTTGCGGGCATTGGTGGACTAATGAGTGCGTCATATCTTGGTGCCTCTGATCCAAATGCTGCGATAGGATTAGAGCTCTCAGCTATTGCCGCCGCGGTCATTGGGGGTACAAGCCTCATGGGAGGGAGAGGCTCCATTATCGGCGCGTTTATCGGGGTTATGATAATTTCAGTTTTACAAAATGGATTAGCGCAACTCGGAGTCTCCGAACCTTTCAAACGGCTGATCACGGGTTTGGTAATAATTTTAGCGGTTCTTATTGATCGCTGGAGACATCGTTTATGAATTTGAGTGACGGGGACGATGGTATTGGTTAGACAAAATTAAAATTCACATCTTCAGTGGTTAGCACGTTTCTGAGCGTCTTATATTCTGGTACANTGAATCCTAAGGTTTTGCTCCGATTTGTGATCTAGAGTTTTCAAGAAGTTGATGAAGGCATAACCTGCTTATCAAAGAGAAAAAAATAATAAAAACAAGGGATTAGATTAATGTTGAAGGTTTTAGGGATTATATTCTGTAAAGCAATCTCTGGGCGTATGCTCTCAAAATGGTTGGGGGCTTCAGCAACGGTCTGCTTTGCAATGTCTCTCTCTGCGCAGGGTATAGCTCAGCAGGCGCCTAATTCAGGGTTCATTTCTGGAANTGTTTCAAGTGGGCATGGCGCGGAGGNAGGGGTTTGGGTCATAGCTGAAACTGACGATTTGGCGACCCATTTCACAAAGATAGTAGTGACAGATGAGCAGGGGCGTTTTGTTCTCCCGGAGTTGCCAGAGGCTCTATTTAAAGTTTGGGTTAGAGGCTACGGGTTGGTCGACTCGGAACCTGTGCAGTTGAGAACAGGTGCAGAGGATGTCGAGCTGCGGGCTTTTGTGGCTTCTGATCCCGCACTTGCAGCGCAAGTCTACCCAGCGAATTATTGGTATTCCCTCCTGGAAGTTCCCTCAGAAAATGAATTCCCCGGAACTGGCGGCGACGGCAATGGAATAGGGGAAATGATGTTTAGCCAAGACCGGTGGCTAGACATGACTAAACAAGGTTGTCAGCTATGTCATCAATTAGGGAATAAAGCTACTCGAACCCTAGATCACCTAACCCATTTGAACTTTGAATCAAGTGAAGAAGCATGGCAATACAGGACTGCGATGGGAATCCGCGGAGCCTTCATGGCCGGGTATGCTAATCGGTTCGGCCCGCGCGGTATCGAAATGTATGCCGATTGGACAGATCGGATTGCATCAGGTGAACTTCCTCCGATACCGCAGCGTCCGGATGGAATTGAGCGCAATGTGGTAATTACTCAGTGGGATTGGGGCAGCGATTCTTCGTATATCCATGACGAGATTACGACAGATAAGCGCGATGCCTCTTTGAATGCCGGGGGTAAGGTATATGCAGTTGACGGGGGGCATGGCGCGTTATTGGAACTTGATCCCAACACGCACGAATGGAAAGAGATAGTGATTGCGGTCAAAAATAATCCAGACAATCCGGCGGTGACACGTTTCGCCCAGGAGTTTCCTGTGCCTTCCGCCTACTATGGAGACGAAGCCCTTTGGAAGCGGCCCGCTGATCCTCATAATCCAATGTTCGACGAGCTCGGACGGGTTTGGATGACTACCAAAGTGAGGGGTAATGACTTGCCGGAGTGGTGTCAGCCTGGTTCTGATAACAAATTTGTTCAGTATTATCCAACGCGAGGAAGTTCACGTCAGGCTTCTTATTATGACCCAGCTAATGAAGAGTTCGGATTAATTGATACTTGTTTTGGCACTCATCATTTACAGTTTGGATGGGGCGAGAACAGGATGCTTTATTTTAGCGGCGGGGGCGACGTCATAGGATTTATCAATACTCGAACATGGGACCGAACTCAAGACGAGCAGCTATCTCAGGGGTGGTGTCCTATGGTCGTTGATACCAATGGAGATGGTGTAATAAGCAAACCATGGAACCAGCCCGTCGGCCCGCTTAGGGATCAGAATGAAGGTGGAGGCGGTGGCCGCTTGGTCGATGTAGATTTGACTCTCGATACCAGAATGAGCCCCGGCAGTTATGGGATTATCGCTGATACTCAGGAGGAGGGAGTTGCTTGGGGTGTTGGTACNGAGTTNCCGGGACGGATTTACCGTCTTGAGATTGGAGATAATCCGCCAGAGACTTGTATNACTGAGGTTTATGAAATTCCTGTGGTGGATGGAAAGCCCATTGGGTTTGGACCTCGCGGCGTAGATATGGATAGCAAAGGTATCGTCTGGACTGCCCTATCGGGGAGTAGTCATATGGCCAGTTTTGACCGAACTAAATGCAAAGTGCTCAATGGTCCGTCGGTAATCAGTTCTCAACATTGCCAGGAAGGTTGGACCCTTTATGAAATTCCTGGTCCGGACATGAAGGGTACCGATCGAAAAGCTGATTTTCATTACTATAATTGGGTAGACATTTTTAACACTCTTGGCTTGGGCCAGGATGTACCCATAGCGACTGGTTCAGGTTCAGACTCTCTAATTGCTTGGATACCAGAAACTGCGGAATTTGTTCAGATGCGTGTGCCGTATCCTCTTGGATTTTACTCACGAGGTTTAGACGGACGTATTGATGATCCAGACGTTGGTTGGAAAGGTCGAGGGATCTGGGCTAACTATGGTACAAACTTTAATTGGCACACAGAGGGAGGCAAAGGGACCACTAGCAAGATGGTAAAATTTCAGATTAGACCTGACCCTTTATCGAACTAGATTCTTAAAATAAATCGGAAACTATAGCGACCATGAATAATAAAACTTCCAATGAAGATCATAAAAAGGTCACGAGCAGGAGAGAGTTTATTGCCTCCATGTCCTCACTAGCAATAGGGTGCGGATTAGGTCAAAAAGCTGCTTTTGCGGCACAAAATTTGCCCCCTTTACCAACAACCGCATTTAATCATATGACAATAGCTGTTTCTGATCCGTCTGCCTCGATTGATTGGTATCAAGGTTTGTTCGGGATGCCTATTGTAGCGCGTCAACGGGACACTATAGTTCTTAGGGTTGGGGAGGGACCCCAGTTTATTGCTATATCGGGCTCTCCGAGCAGCGATCCCAGGATCACTCACTATTGTTTGTCGATAGACGACTTTGACTATGAAGAGGCGGTGCGAATTCTTGCTGATCACGGGGTTGCAGCCGAAAATTCTTCTGGACCTATGCAATCTAGGGTGAGGATGCGAGGGCCTGAGTTTGGAGGGGCTCCAAGCGGCACCCCTGAACTGTATTTTGGGGACCCAGATGGAATCGTAGTCCAGCTTCAGGATTCAAGTTATTGTGGAGGGGCTGGTCTAAATGGGGAACAATGTCTCGATACTGAAGAGACTGCGTCGACCGAGGGCTTGTTAACCATAAGAGAATTCAATCACTTTACTCTCTTTGTTTCCGATCAGGCAAGATCCATCCAATTTTATCAAAGTTTGTTTGGCATGCCTGTTGACACTTTTCAAGGTGCACTGCCGGTTATGCGGGTTGGATTAGGTAGAGCTTTTCTGGCTTTAGCGCAACCACCAGCTCCACCGGGTATCCATCACGTTAGTCTTGCAGTAAACAATTTTGATGTAGACAGAATTTTCTCTGTTTTAGAGGACTACGGCCTTACGATTTTAGGCGAAGCGGGTCGTGCTTCAGGTCCGCTTCAGGCTTACGTAACGATGCGAGGAGCAAATCGTGGTGGGCTTTTAACTGGCACACCGGAGGTTTATTTCACCGATCCTGACGGTATCCTCCTACAACTTCAAGATAACAGATATTGCGGTGGTAACGGTTATTTTGGGGAGCTTTGCGGTACAGTTGAAAACCCAACAGGTAGAAATTTGTAGGTTTTAATGAAGATAATTGCGAGCAGGCTAGTTAAAACTAATATACCAAAAGTGACAGTCAGACTCTGCCTAGTCACTTTAGGACTGATTAGCAATTTCGTGTCTGCACAAAATTCGGAAAGCGTATCACCACAGAGGGCGCTACTAAATCAGTATTGTGTCTCATGTCATAATCAGGCGATGGTAAGCAGTCTTCCTGTTGAGGGCGAGAACTTGCTTTTTACTCAACTCCGCGGTCTTGGATTAACTCTGGACATTGAGAATGTTGATGACGTGTCAGAGAATCCAGAGGTGTGGGAGAAGGTTGTCCGAAAACTCCGAGTTGGCGTAATGCCTCCCCCAGAAAACCCCCGGCCGGGGCATGAAGATTACTCCGATTTTCGTTATTGGCTTGAGGATCAGCTAGATAGTGCGAGTGATGGCAATCTCAATCCAGGTAGGACTGAAGCTTTTCATCGGCTTAATCAAACAGAATACAAAAATGTTATAGAACAGCTGCTCGGGCTTGAGATAGATGTCACAGAGCTTATCCCAAGTGATCCGCCTGATCGTAACGGCTTTGATAATAATGCTGAAGTGCTGTCACTTTCACCTGTGTTAATGGAGCGATATGTCTCGGCGGCTCATAAGATAGCCGCGCTGGCTGTTGGCGCTGCGCCTCAAGGCGCATCGATCAAGGATTATGAAGTACCCTTAAATTTAATTCAGAATGATCGTCTCAGTGAACATTTACCATTCGGCTCAAGAGGGGGAGCGGCGGTGACCCACTATTTCCCTGTGGATGGGTTGTATAGAATAAAAGTCAAACTACAGACGAACTATGTCGATTTCGTGAGGGGTTATGATCAACCCCATAAAATTGAAGTGAGTCTAGACAATGAACTTTTAGATGTATTTGAGTTTGGCGGTGACGCACCTGGCGTCCCAGCTCCGTATAGTTTTGCCGGCAATATTCGTGGAAGCGATGATTGGGAAGAATTTATGATGGCCTTTGCGGATGAGGGCTTTGAGTTAGAAATTCCAGTGAAAGCCGGTCCTCGAGTAATCGGAGCAACTTTTCCCAGAGAAATTTGGGAGGCAGAGGGTATTCAGCAACCCCGACTTTATGGGTATCACTTAGCTGTAACTGAGCTACCGGATTCTAATCCAGCGTTGGGAAGTATATCTATTGAAGGGCCAATTTTAATTGAAGGGCCAGGTGACACACCTAGTAGAGCGAAGATATTTAGCTGTCTGCCAAAAAATAATGACGACCAGTTAGCGTGTGCGAAAGAAATACTAACTGATCTCGCACGCAGCGCTTACCGACGACCGGTGACTGAGGAAGATTGGCTAGAGTTAAGCAAATTTTTTGAGTCTGGTTTGCGAGAAGAAGGTTTTGAAAAAGGCATTCAGCTCGCATTAGAGCGTATTCTTGTCGCGCCAGATTTTTTATGGCGCATTCAACGTGATCCAGCAAATCATCCTCCCAATGAGAACTACAAAATAAGTGATGTGGAGTTGGCATCGCGACTTTCATTTTTTCTTTGGAGTGGGGCGCCAGATGATGAGTTGCTATCTCTTGCGGAACAAGAACGGTTGCGCGATCCTCAGATTCTAAAAAATCAGGTCGCTCGCATGATGAACGATGAAAAAGCTGACGCGTTTATAAAAAACTTTGTTGGGCAATGGCTGTACCTGAGAAACCTGGATAATGTTTATCCCCTGCCCGCTGCCTTTCCTGAGTTTGATGATAACCTTCGTTTATCATTCAAGCAGGAAACGGAGATGTTCTTTGAGGAACAAATTCGAGAGAACCGTAGTTTGTTGGAATTGTTTACAGCTAATTACAGTTTCCTAAACCAGCGTCTAGCTGATCACTATGGAATTGGAGGCGTTTACGGCAGTCACTTTAGAAAGGTGGAATTAGACGGTTATAAGCGTGGTGGTTTGCTAGGTCATGGTAGTTTAATGACTGTTACTTCCTACCCTAATAGGACCTCGGTGGTCTTAAGGGGTAAGTACGTTTTAGATAATTTCCTTGGTTCTCCCCCGCCGGAACCGCCACCAAACGTACCTGCACTTGAAGAATCTAGTCAGAATGGAAGTCAGCTAACCATGCGGGAGGCAATGTCTCAGCATCGAGAGAATCCAGCTTGTAGGGTTTGTCACGCGGCAATGGATCCGATTGGTTTTTCTCTAGAAAATTACGACGCCGTCGGGAAGTGGCGCGATATCTTTGCGGGTGTCCAAGTTGATGCATCTGGGTTACTGCCAGATGGAGCCGCCTTTGATGGAAGAAAGGGGCTTGAGAATTTAATCTTGGACCGTCCAAATGATTTTGTTGCGACGGTCACTGAAAAGTTATTGACCTATGCATTGGGACGCGGAATTGAATACTATGACATGCCAGCGGTTCGCTCGATTGTTCGTCAGTCTGAGCAAGAAGGTTATAGTTGGTCGTCTGTTATCATGGGTGTCGTCGAGAGTGCACCATTTCAAATGCGGAGAACAGCATTATGATTATAACCAAGAAAAAGCTTTCACGAAGGACAGTTTTACGCGGACTCGGAGCAAGCTTGTCATTGCCATTACTCGATAGCATGATGCCTGCCCTATCTGCTCAAGAAGAGAATCCTACTAAGCGGCTTGGGGTGGTTTATGTGCCCAATGGCATGGCTATGAAGCGTTGGACCCCAGATGCGGACGGCGCAGATTTTGAGATTACCCGTATCATGAAGCCTATGGAAGCGTATAGAAACAGGATGTTGGTTATCACCGGTCTCGATGGACCTACGAGTAACGCTGGAGTGCATGCGAGTGCATCAACTCGGTTTCTAACAGGCGCTATCCCGAGACGTGCCGAGTCAGACCTGCGCGCATCAGTATCCATTGATCAGCTAATGGCGAAGCGTTATGGCAGTGAGACGCAGTTGGGTTCTTTAGAATTAGCAATGGACGAGAATGACGTTTTTGGCTCTTGCGATATCGGCTTTAGTTGTCAGTACACCAGCACGATTTCATGGCGCGATGAATTTACACCATTACCAATGGAAACCAATCCTAGATTTATTTTCGAGCGATTGTTTGGCGATATCGGAACAACCGATTCAGCAGTTCGAATGAAGCGTATTCAACAGGATCAAAGTTTACTGGATTCAATTTCTAGCAGGGTGACTGAGTTGAATCGCGCTGTCGGCGCGTCTGATCGGGCTAAGTTGGAACAATACCTTGACGCTGTTCGAGATGTTGAGCGCCGAATACAGCTGGCGGAACAACAAAGCGGGCGCCAGCTTCCAAGTGTCACTCAGCCTTCTGGTATACCAGACACTTATGAAGAGCACGCAAAGCTCATGTTTGATATGCAGGTACTGGCTTTTCAGACCGATCTCACTCGTGCGATAACCTTTATGTTGGGCAGAGAGCTTAGTGGTCGAACGTACGCTGAAATCGGTGTGCCCGATTCGCATCATCCGACTTCACATCACAGGGACGATCCGGCCCTCTATGAGAAGGTAACTAAGATAAACGAATTTCACACTCGGTTGTTTGCTTACTATCTTGATAGGTTAGACTCCACTCCAGACGGTGCCGGCACTTTGCTTGACAATATACTCCTACTATACGGTGCAGGTATGTCCGATAGTAATCAGCATAGTAATAGAGGCTTACCTTTGGTCCTTTTTGGCGGAGCAGGAGGAGCTGTGAAGGGAGGGAGGCATTTGCGTTTCCCCAATGGAACCCCAATTAGCAAATTGCATCTGACGATGCTCGATAAGCTCGGGCTTACAGTCGACAGTTTTGCGGAGAGCTATGAACCTCTTGATTTATCGGGAAGTGCATAAAGAGACTAAGAGTTTTATGTTAATTAGAGAGTTAAACAGGAAAATACTCATAGCCCTGCTTTTAGCTAGTGGTATTTCCGTAAATGCAATAGAACCCAACCTAATCGAAGCTGCGAGAAAGAGCGATAGCGAGAGTTTGAGATCCCTGTTAGAGGGTGGCACAGACCCTAATACCCGTCAGGCAGATGGTGCGACTGCCCTACACTGGTCTGTGCATAAGAGGGATATAGAGAGTGTAAATCTTCTTCTTGAGTCTAATGCGGATGTAAATGCAACTAATCGAATGGGAGCTTCACCACTTTTTCTGGCAGCACGTAATGGTGATGCAGACCTAATAGAAAAACTCCTAAGTGAGGGAGCGAACCCGAATTTGGAATTAGAGATGGGTGAGACGGTTCTAATGACCGCCGCTCGATCAGGCACCGTTGAGGGTGTTCGTTTTCTCATCCAAGCTGGAGCTGATCTGAATCGCAGCGAGTCTTCACGTGATCAAACAGCTCTGATGTGGGCCGCGGCGCAAGGACACTTAGGAGTTGTCAGGGAGCTTATTGCAGCGGGAGCCAACATTAATGATCGTTCTAAAGTAAGATCGATGCTCATGTTTGTTGATGGATCAAATGGCGGTGCTTTTGATCATGGTGTAATGGAAAATTTGGGAGGTTACTCGCCTTTACTTTTTGCCGCAAAAAATGGACACCTCGAGTTAGCAGAGGTTTTGTTGCAATCTGGTGCGAATATTGATGGCCCCAGCGGTAATGGAGCAACACCATTAGTCGTGGCTGTCCATAGTGGACATAGCGACTTGGCCGCCATGCTTCTGGATCATGGTGCCGATCCTAATTCAATTAGTGCCGGGTATAATGCTTTACACGCTGCAATCTTGAGAGGAGATAGTGCAAGCATAGAAGCTTTACTTCAACATGGTGCTGACCCTAACCAACGGATATTGAAAGCTACTCCTACACAAAGAGCAAGCGAGGATTGGGTGCTAAGGACTGCGCATGTCACTGCGACGCCTTATTGGTTGGCAGCAAACTTTCGTGAACCTGCAATTATGAAAACCTTGGTAGAGTGGGGTGCCGACTCTTCTCTTACTAATGAAAAAGAATATCAGCGTTTACGAGATAGACGATCACGAGAAAATCCGCCTTCCATTGACGAGCGCCGAGTGGTTGGAGGTTACTCTAGCCCTATTCAATCAGCAATCAAAGGTGAAAGTCGACGAGGAAGATTCTATGTTCAAGCTAATCAGGATCCAACCGGCGAGGAGAAACTTGCTCTTGAGTCAGTAATAGTTGCTGCGGATCATGGCGTGAATATTGATGCTATAGATTTTAACGGCAATACTGCCCTACATGACGCCGCATTACGCAATCTTTCAACGATTGTGATGGAACTCGCGATACGCGGAGCCAGTATTAATGTTTTGAATGATAGTGGTCAGACTCCGCTTGATTTGGCGATTTTGGGAGAGCGACGCCTCGCTTCGAATATTTTGGCGTCTGAAACGCCGGAGTCTTCTGGCCCTTCTGCCCGTGCGGTTCTAGAAGGGCTTGGTGCGCTCAAAAGTGAGGAGTTGTAAGCATAGCTCATGCTTTCTGTTAAATTCTTTAACGAACCATTCTTTGCCAAAACATTAATTGTCTTTGTAGGTATGTTCTTTTTTATTAGCAAGTCGTTCGCTCAACTTGGCAGTGTCGAGGGCGAGTGGGGAAGTTATGCGTCCGATGCTGGGTCTACCAAATATACAAGCTTGTCGGAAATTAACAGAGAAAACTTTGATAAGTTAGAAATTGCTTGGGCTTGGACTTCCATAGATGGCGAGCTGGATCTTGAAGGCATGTTGGGATCCGATGCGGATGACATTAGCTTTGGCCGTCTGCAGGCTACTCCCTTGATGGTAGAGGGCGTGCTATACATGATAACAGCCCTCAATCAGGTGGTTGCGTTAGACGCTACCTCTGGTGAATTATTGTGGTCGTTCGATCCGCAGGCGTACTTATCGGGTTATTCGATAAGCCCTCTGGGTTACCACCATCGCGGCGTTGCTTACTGGAGTGATGGTACTGAGTCCAGGATTTTGTTCGCAACAAATGATGGATATTTGCATTCTCTAAATGCTAATACGGGGGTACCCGATGCAGCCTTCAGGGGCGGACGTATTGACATGACTGATGGTATTCCCAGGGCGGATAGAGAACTCTTAGATTACTCTGGGGCAGTGCCGTTAGGGACTGTATCGCCGCCGATCGTGGTAGGGGATGTTTTGGTCGTGAATCAAATTACATCCAACCGCCCTCATTATAAGGAGAGGCCCCCTACGTGGGTTCGAGGCTACAATATCCGCTCGGGGCAATTAATCTGGACATTCCACACTATTCCTCAAGGAGGTGAGTTTGGTGTAGAGACTTGGCAGGAAGAATCTTGGCGTTACACGGGCAATGGCGGTGTATGGACTCAGATGAGCGCGGATCTGGAGCTTGGTTACGTTTATCTACCGACGGAGGCGCCGACCAATGACTACTATGGGGGCCATAGACCAGGGGATAATTTGTTTACGCAGAGCGTCGTTGCCCTTAATGCGTTGACTGGAGAGAGAGCGTGGCACTTTCAAATGATCCATCATGGGTTATGGGATTATGATACACCTGCTGCCCCTAACTTAATGAATTTAACTGTGGATGGTAGAGAAATTAGAGCACTGGCCCAAGTGACCAAGCAAGGTTGGGCCTATGTATTTGATCGGGCTACAGGCGTTCCTGTTTGGCCAATACCAGAGTTACCTGTGCCGGAAGGAATGATTCCTGGGGAACGGACGTCGCCAACACAGCCTTTCCCAACAAAACCACCAGCATTTGCCTTACAAGGATTGACGGAAGACGATCTTATAGATTTTACGCCGGAGCTGAGAGCTGAGGCTTTAGACATAATAGATAGCTATGTTTATGGACCAATCTTCACTCCAGCAAGCCTGCCAGATCAATCGACGGGAAAGCGAGGTACTATTTTTGTTCCAAGTGCTGGTGGAGGGGCTAATTGGCCGGGCGCGGGTTTTGATCCAGAAAGTAATGTATTATTTGTGCCCGCAAGTAATGGAGCATTCACTCCTTACATGGGAACCTTACCAGCGGATGAATCAAACTTCCGTTACTACCGATTACAGAATCGCGGAGTGGTTGGGCCGCGTGGTCTCCCTCTCCTTAAGCCTCCATATTCAACGATAACTGCTTTCGACATGAACAGAGGTGAGATACTCTGGCAAGTTCCTAACGGTGACAAAATGGCAAGAGTTGACGCGCACCCGGCTTTGGATGGATTAGATTTGCCCCCTTTAGGTGGTGGAGGACGACATCCAGTCCTTGTAACTTCTACTCTTCTTATTCATGGACAAGACATGGGTTATGGTCCTAACCTGATCGCGCGTGATAAAGCTACCGGAGACGAATTAGCTCGGATAGAGTTATCAGGGACACCTCAAAGCGCACCAATGAGCTACGCTGTGGATAGCAAGCAGTATATAGCTATAGGAATCAATGATGCTCCGACCCCAAAACTGGTAGTCTTTGCTTTACCAACGAGCTTGGGTAAAAACGAGTAGTTGGGGATCAACTATGCTGTCACCCTCGATGTCAAATAACTAGATTAGCCCAAAAACCTTTAGGCAGGTTTTCTAATCTGCTATTTCTAAGGCTAGTTGGTCCTCTTCGACGAAGTCACCTTCAGAGATATGTACGGCGGTAACTTTTCCATTAACGGGTGATTCGTAAGGAACCTCCATTTTCATAACTTCAAGTATGAATAGAATGTCACCCTCTTCCACAAGATCACCTGGTTTTGTAAGTAACTTCCATACCGAGCCACCGGTCTCCAGTTCTATTTTTGTCATGCTTTTAAAATCTCTGTAGTTATCAAGGTCGAATAGAAAATTTTGCTGCTCCTAATAATGCTGGCAGGAGTGGTTGGACCCTACTAACCCAGCGACAGAGTTCTTCTCGTGTTCGTCTTGGGTCGATGAGGTCGTGAACCCCGAGAGCCTCAGCCCGGGGGAAGGGTGATTGTCGAGCCGCCAGCTGCTCCTCTAGTTCGCGCCGTCTTTTCTCTGGATCTGCCGCTGCTGCAATTTCTCTTTGAAAAGCGACAGCAACTCCACCCTCGACAGGTAAGGGACCACTCTCTGCTGAAGGCCAGGCAAGAACAAATCCCTCCGGTCCGTAGTGTGCAGCTTGTGCTACTCCAAAAGATCTCCTAATCATGACAGACGCCCAAGGAATAGTGGTCATCGCGGCAGTCAATACAGCAGAAGTGCCATGTCTAATTGTAGCTTCACGCTCTGCCTGGCTCCCAATCATAAAACCTGGCTCATCGACAAGACTAACTATCGGAAGACTAAAGGTCTCGCAAAGCTCCATGAATCTTCGAGCTTTATGAGCTCCGTCAGCAGTCATTGATCCTGCGAGAAACTTACAGTCATTAGCCCACACACCAACTGGCTGACCATTTAACCGTCCTAGTCCGGTAATTTGTGAACGACCGTAACTTCTGCCCATCTCAAAGAAGCTATCTCTGTCAAGAATTGAGGATAGTATGTAACGCATGTCAAACGCCTTTCGACGGTCTTTCGGTACGATGCTTGTCAAACTTTCGTCGGCGCGGTCAGCAGGATCATCGCAACTAGTTACCGGAGCGAGTTGTCCGACGTTGTCTGGCATGAAAGATAGAAAGCGCTTGATCTCGGCTAGGCAAGCATCCTCGTCATCTGCGCCATTGTCCACTGTACCGTTCTTTGTGTGCACCTTCCACCCACCAAGCTCCTCTTTGGTCTTTTGTTCTCCCATGGCTCGTGCGACTACCGCCGGCCCGGCGGTGAGTATCTGCGCAGTTTTTTTAGACATAACTGAAAAATGCGAAGCGACAAGCCGTCCTGCTGGTAAACCTGCGACGGCGCCAAGGGCCGCGGTTGCCACGGGCACGGTAGACATAGCTTGAGCGACAGATCTGAATCTGGCCGGCGCATTGACTGGACCCGGCAAATTTGTGCCCTTGCCGCTCGTACCGCCGACACTGCCTCCCGATCCCTCGTGAAGACGCACTAGTGGAATCTTGTACTGAATGGCCACCTCTTCCGCGTAGACGCTTTTTCGCAACCCAGCGGGAGATGGAGAACCACCTCTCATGGTAAAGTCTTCACCGCCAACTACAATTTTTCTGCCACTCACCTCACCAAAGCCTAGAACGAAATTGGCAGGGTCAAAACTTTCGAGATTACCGTTTTCATCATAATTTGCGGCTCCTGCGATTGGGCCAATCTCCTCAAAAGTATTGTCATCGATTAATCTGTCGATTCTTTCTCTGATCGTCAGACGACCCTTTGCATGATGTTTTGCAATGGCTTCTTCGCCGCCCTGGGATAATGCCAGTTCTCGGCGCCGAGCTATTTCATCTATTTCTTTTTCCCAGTTCATATGCTCTTCATATTGGACTAATTACATTAGTTGTTTTGGATTGGTTTGCTGAGTGGTAGATTTTTTATTTGGTCAGATCGTATTTTCTATGACGCTAAAGACGCTAACACTTTTCTCGTACCAACAAAAGGTCGGCGCCCATGCATAACTAAAAAATTATCGACTAAAAGGAGGTCGCCTTTTTTCCAAAAATGATCGTGCGTTATGTTTTCAGCTAACTCGCAAACAGTGTCCATTAATTCTCCACTAATTTCGCTACCATCGCCAAATTGGATTTTTTTACTACCTTGGTTTCGAGAATCTTTCCAGCCCCGGTAAGCTGCGATGAGTTGATTGAAAAATACTTTCCTACCATCACCTATCATCCGGGTGGCAGGCAACACAGGAGTGGTAACCTTAAGATTTTCATCCTTCAACCATTCCCAAGTGTAATTTAACTGTTTGAGCCGAGTTTCAGCACTCGCCTTGCTTGTCGAGCCCAGGGTATTCTGCCAGCTTCGACCCTGCCCAGAAGCTAAATCGGCACTGGCAGGCATAACATTTGTGTACTGAACACCCTTACTTTCTAATTCATCTATAAGCTGAGGGATGTTGTCTTGCAGCCGCGTTAACAAGTGGTTTGATTGGCATAACGGAGTCGACCCGCCAGTATCACTTGGATGCTCACAAAAAAAGACTAGCTTTGAAGGGTAAGTAGGAGTTTGAGCCATTTCATGATGTAAGAAAATTTCGACTTCTGATGGAGCTTCGTTCGCTGTAAAAACTCTCTCAGTTTTGTTAACCCTAACCGCATTAGATAATGATTCTTTATATGTAAAATTTTTTAGTTCTAATGCGATAACGCAAGCATCAAAATCTAACGCATTAGACAGTGGTAACCCTCTTACAAGGACAGCTCCATGTTGTCCTAACATATCGAGGAGCTTCTCTCGTTCGCAACTAAGCCATCTTGCCGCACCATCAGCGTCAGAAATCTTTGTATCAACTTGAACTTGTTTAGGGAAATTATTATCAGTCATAGATTGGAAAAAATGAGTTAAATGCTGTCTCGCAGAAAACCCCTGGGTCATTGAATCTGCGGTTGAGGTTAAGGTTTGATATATCTGACATTTCTTGATCGCTTAATTCAAAGTCAAAAAGAGAACGATTCTCTATCAATCTATCTTTTTGACTTGTTTTCGGAATAATTGCAGTTCCCCGCTGCAAGGCCCAGCGAAGCACCACTTGAGCTGGACTCTTATTCAGTCTCTCTGCAGCCACCGTTACTGTATCACTATTGAGAACGGATTCGTTCTTGTTTGCCATATCTAGTTCCAGATAAGAGAGAGCACCGAGCGGAGAAAAACATGTCACTGCCATCCCATAGTTTTTGGCTGCTTTAATTAGCTTCTCTTGGGTTAAGAATGGGTGCGACTCAATTTGAAGCATCGCGGGCTTAATACTGGAGTATGCGATCAGATCGTGCAACAAACCAACATTGTAATTACAGACACCGATTTCTTTTACAAGACCTCTCTCTACTAACTCTTCCATTGCACGCCAGGTGTCTGATAGAGGCACCGGATCAACATGCATCTTTGGATTCTTTGCTGATGGATCAAAAAACCACTCGGGAGGATACCGTGTGTCAAAGTCGACGTATTTGAGTGAAATAGGAAAATGAATGAGATATAAATCCAAGTAATCAGTTGCCAAATCCTGTAATGATTTTTCGCAAGCAGGCAGCACATGTTCTGGTCGATGAAATGTATTCCATAACTTTGAGGTGATCCACAGGTCTTCTCGGGAACAAATTCCCTGATTAACCGCTTGCTTTATTCCCTCGCCTGTTTGGATTTCGTTGCCGTAATCAGCAGCGCTATCGAGGTGCCGATAGCCGGACTTAAGCGCATTTACAATGGTATCTGCAGTTTCTGACTGATCAAGTTTCCAGAGACCCAGACCTACTGAAGGCATTTTTGATTTTCCAACTTTTATTGTGTCGAACATAACGATTTAACCGTCTTCACTGTTATTGATTTAATATCTCTTTTATTCCATTACGCTCAGCATGTTCGGCAATGCTAACTACGTTATTTTCAGAAATGGATCTCTGTGCAGCGCTCGCCACCAACATAGCCATTAGACCTTGTCTAGGAGTAGCGGCATCGACCTCCTTTTGCTGCAGTTGACTTATTAGGGCCTCATGCTCAAAAAAAGTCGCTCCGTGATGTCCACTTTTCTCGATAGATGGAGGGTAACCTATTTTGCTACCTTCATAGTGTTGGTGTCCCTCTACTTCAACCATAATAGACGCCTTTGTCTGTCTTTTTTTATCAGCGCTTGCTTTTTCTGATGCTACAAGTCTTCCCTTTTCGCCTGTAATTACCAGTTCCTCATAAAACTCATTTGCAAACATGTTGAGAGTAAAGTTTGCACGAATACCGTTACGATAGTTTATTATGGCGAATCCATGGTCGTCGATATCCGACTTTCGGCCCTCATGTGCAAAATTGAGAAAATTAACGGCTTGTCCCCCGCTGGCGAAAACATCTTTTGGTTGCCCGTCGGCTAATAAGTTAATTAAGTCAAAGTAGTGACAACATTTTTCAACAAAAGTACCGCCAGAAAATTCATTAAATTTATTCCATTGTTCTACCTTGTCTAAAAATGGAGGACGATACTCACTCATCGAGATGGTTTTTATGTTTCCCAAGGATTTCAGAACCTTCACTTCGTGGAAGGCATCAACATATTGGGCCTTATATCTGTATTGCATGCCAACTTGAATAAATGCTGGGTGTTTGCTGCTCAGCCGGAGAATCTCCGCACCGTCCTTAAGGCTTGTAGCCATGGGTTTTTCAACAAAGATTGGCTTGCCTGATTTAGCTACCTCTAAAAATATTTGATGATGAGTATAGTTAGGAGTGCAGATGAGTATCGCATCGACGGCAGGGTCTTGATAGGCACTCTTAATGGAGTTGTAACGTATTAATTTTTCATTACTAAATTTTTGAAGCTCTTCCTCAGCAAGATCCATGCTATTTTCATTGGAGTCATAGATGCCATGTATTTTGGCTGCTCCTAGCAGAGAAGCCACTCGAATATGTTCCCTTCCAATCAAGCCGGTACCGATTATAAGGAGATTGTGCTTTTTATTCCGACATTGATTATTAAGATATTCATTAACCCGTTTGCTTCGATCCCCAGAGGTTTCTTCGTAGAATCTTTTTACCATAAATACTGTCCAGTCAGTTATTGTCACTTGCAGTGGTTAGGGGGCCACTGGGCGTATTACTACCGTAACGAAGCCAAGTGATTAGGTTCATTAGAATAAGTAGGACTATAAGTGGTTTGAAATATGTACTAATGCCATTTACTAATCCCACTGGCGAGAAAAGCAAGTAAACGCCCACCACGCATGATAACAATGAAACAGCGCAAGGGGTGGCATACCTCCAGGGCGACAAGTCCACTATTTCTTTCTTTTGGAAAGTCCACATGGATTCTCTGGGGAAGAAATAGCCAATTATCAGCATGATCCCCACCTCTGAGAAAAAAAGTATGGCATACAAATGGATGAAATGAATAGTAATTAGATCACTCAAAATAAACTGAAACAAACTGTAAGTAATGATATGGAAGAAAATTATAACCTTCGGACCGAGGGCAGGTACCTGTCTGGTAAATAAGCCAACTACAACTATTGCTATGACAGGTATGTTGTAAAATCCGGTGAATATTCTCATAACCTGCCATAATCCTTCAGGAGCATATTGAAGCAAAGGGGCGATAACAAAAGAGAAGAGAGCGATAAATATACTCGCTACCTTTGCAACACGAACCATCTCTGAGTCATCTACGACACCCTTTTTCAATGGAGAATAAATGTCGAGGCAAAAAAGTGTAGCCGCACTATTTATTAAAGAGTTGAAGGAACTGAACACAGCTCCTAGCAGTACCGCCAGGAAAAACCCAGTTGCATATATCGGCAGTACATCTCGGATAAGCGCAGGATAGGCTAGGTCAATCGATTCCATGCCACTTCCATATAAGTGAAATGCTATAACGCCAGGTATCATCATTAAGAAAGGCACTAACACCTTAAAGAATCCTGAAAAAAGGACACCTTTTTGACCTTCTGCTAGATTCTTGGCGGCTAGGGTCCGTTGAATAACATACTGATTTGTACACCAATAAAATAAATTGGCAAATATCATTCCCGTAAACAAAGTTCCAAAAGGCGTAGGGTCTTCAGAAGAACCTATTGCATTTAACTTTTGAGTTTCAGATGAGGTTATGATTTTAATGCCATCTAAAAAACTCCCTTCTCCCAGTGTAGAGAGCCCCAGAACCGGCACGAGTATACCTATGATTAATAAACCGATTCCATTTAAAGTATCTGAAATAGCAACAGCACGAAGGCCGCCAAAAACAGCATACATGGCACCAAGGCAACCAACAGCAATTATCGTAATGACTAACCCCTGACTGTATGTCACAGAAAGAAGACTAGGGATATCGAAGAGTTGAAGGACTGCGATTGATCCGGAATACAGAACGCCAGGTATGGTGACTAATCCATAGCCCACCATGAAAAGAACAACTGTCATACGTCTCAATCCCTCATCAAATCGATCGGCTAGGAATTGAGGTAACGTCGTAAATGCACCTGCCAGGTAGCGAGGGAGAAATATGAAAGCCATGGCAACTGTTGAAATCGCAGCTGTGACCTCCCAGCCCATGCTGCTTAAGTTATATCCATATGCTGATCCATTGAGTCCGATTAACTGTGCTGCGGATAAATTAGTAAGTAGTAAGGATCCAGCAATAAATACCGAAGATAAGCCTCTTCCTGCCAAGAAGTAACCTTCTTGTGTTCCGACTTCACCGACTGTTTTTTTATAAGATATATAGGCGA
Organism: Gammaproteobacteria bacterium; assembly: GCA_002727775.1. Lineage (GTDB taxonomy): Bacteria > Pseudomonadota > Gammaproteobacteria > Pseudomonadales > Azotimanducaceae > UBA4421. Next base: position 5,135 of record PBUF01000014.1, on the reverse strand, counting down.
CTAGCGCCATAAAAAAAGTAGCAGTCGACAGCGTGATTAAGATGTCTTGTGTGCTCAAAATTTAAACTCTAGAGTCTCTTTCGATCAGATTTAGTTTTTGGCTGCACTCCGCCGACTGATAAAAGCGACTCGACGCAATCACGTATCGATATATCGATGCTTCGAAAACTCATACCTAGCACACTCTTGATGCGGTCATTACGTAGCTGGCATCCCCGCCAAGCCGCTCTGAATTCAGCTTTCCTCTCCTTAATTTGCTCGGGGAAAGGGTCGACTTTTTCAGCTCCGGCGAAAGCGAGTTCAGGAAGGAGACGATTGATGCTTGCGCAAACCTCTTCCACCTCACGAGATTCCGTTGACCATGCTATTAGTCGTTGCCCATTTTTCAAATCGGTATTTTCCAACAATCGAATATGAGCCTCTGCCGTATCACGAACGTCCACCGTCCACCATGGGCGATAGGCTCCAATAACATTTTCAGTATATTGCCCTAGAAGCATTGTCTCTATATTGTGTTGCCAGGGTCCAACCTCTTTTTGGTGGGCAGAGAGGATTGGTCCAACGTTATCGCCAGGACAGCAAGTAATTGAATTCCACCGATCACTGCTTTTAGCCGCATCTGAAAAAGACCGCTCTAACAAAATTTTGCCCATTGAATATCCCTGACCACCTTTAGCAGATCGGTTTGGATTTTTTTCGTCTGGAAAGCGGTCCTCATTGCAAATAGGACGGCGGACTAGCTCTTGTATATCTGTCTCACCTATTACCGCAGCAATACTTGAAGTAACCACCACTTTCTCGATAGTTCCTGACAAATTGATACTATTTATAATGTGATCACATACACCTTGAACATAGTTTTGATCAGTATAGTTAGATACATGAGAGGTGTGAACTAACCCATGACAACCTTTGAAAATATCATCAAAGCAACCTGCCTTATCAAGATCTGCAGAGTGCAGCGTCAATCGCCCCGATGCATAACCTGGCATGGCCTTAAGAAAGCCTGTTTTTTTTGTATCATCTACATCCCTTACGCATGCCCGAACACGATAGCCTCTATCTAACAAGAGGCTTACTACCCAGCCACCGATAAATCCTGCGCTACCGGTGACAGCGATTGTTCCGCCTTGTTTTATCTGTTCCATCGGTTTCTCCTTTATATTTATCTAGTCATGGCTAAGCCGAAATACTGGTCTTCTTGAGAGAGGCGCTTTAAATGGCTTTACATAAGAATTAACGTTAATAGGTTTAAGTTTTAATTTTGTGACTTAATTCATGATACAAATTGTGTTGGAGGGATTCCTACTTTAAGTTGGATCTAAACGATCGGCGGTTCGTTCTAATCGCGCAATCAAATTTGCCATGGACTCTGTGGAAGATTTTTCGGATTCGATGCCTGATAAGATAACTTGCGAGAAGGCTTCCGTTACACCATCTACATCTATCGTTTTGCCAGTTTTCATATAAGAGTAGCCGATTAATTCAAGGCCGCCTCCAATCATATCGCAAACAACACTTGGAGAGGTTTCTTTTCTAAACCAACCGTCCTTAATACCTGCTTTAATCTCATCCGCCATCAAGACTGCGGTTTGACGATTAAGCTCTTGCGCCAATGAGGGCTGGCAATCATCAAATTGGCGAATCTCGCGGGTAATCAGACCGCACATTCCACGATCTGATGAGATAGCAAGTAGGATACGTCTAATTAAGTAACGCAGTCGATTGCCGTGGCCTTTAATACTTGGCAAGGTCTGCTGAATGTCATAAAAAATAGTTTCATAATGACGCCGAAGCACCTCATCCAATAAGCTCCTTTTCCCATCGAAATAGCGATAGAGGGTCCCCTCAGCGATACCAGCATCATTTGCAATATCAACGATTGAACCTTTCTCGAAACCATAAGAGCAGAATATCTTTCGTGCGGATTCGACTATAGTATCAACTCGTTGCTCCCGAGTGGGGCGGCGCAGTTTGATCTGTGTAACATTGTTCATGGTGAAAGTAGCTCAGCAATGGTTGTCTATTTTGGTTTCAACTTGCCATAATAATGAACGTAATTCAATAGTATGTAAGAAACGTTTATTTTGTATAAATATTGAAAAACCCGTTGAAAATCGGGGTAATTGTTACTACGATGCCAAAGAAACTAGAGTAAAAGTTGAAAATTGAAAACATTAAAATGAATTATATTCATTTATTCGTTTCAGTGTGCTGAATGTAAGTGTAACGCGATCTGAGTGTCTAACTTACTGTAAGCTTGGATGGTGATCAATTTATGAAATTTCTAGTGAGACACCGAGTTGTAAAGATGGAAAAAAGAGCGGATGACTACATGAAGTATCAGAAAAATGGCGTGGTTCAAAAGTTAAGAGTAATTTTTCTAAATGTAATTTGGTTAAGTCTTCCACTGCAAGATTCGTTTGCACAACCTGTAGAAAATGATTCAGAGCTATTGAATGGTGAAAGGCAGTACAACTTGTTTTGCGCTGAGTGNCATGAGGGCGCTTTGTTAGAGGCNCCCCAGCGTGCTGCGTTTGAGTTGTATTCACCTGAGCGTATTGTAGATGCGCTTGAGTCGGGTTCGATGGCTACTTCCGGTATGGCGCTGACTCGACAACANAAGAGANACGTNGCCTACTATCTTACTGGTGAGAAATACAACGAAACCCAAACACAGGTTGCGAGCTTTGACTGTGAACCAACAATAAGTTCTAGCCGATCGACGAAGGGAGTTGTGTCTTGGAACGGATGGGGAGGTGGATCAGGAAATACACGTCACCTAGCTAGTGAAATGATCCTTAATAAAAACAATGTTGACCAGTTGGAGCTCAAATGGGCATTTGCTTTCCCTGATGCGACAAGNGCACGNTCCCAGCCAGTAGTTACCTCTGACTTGACCTTTGTGGGAAGCCAGGAGGGAACTATTTACGCGTTGGATAATTCGAATGGTTGTCCGTGGTGGACGTTTAACGCTGACTCAGAGGTTCGTGGTTCTGTTTTTGTAGATGTCGANGAGCATGGGGTACCTGCAAGACTTTTATTCGGGGATTTTGCAGGTAAAGCATACGCGATTGATGCTCAGACGGGAGATTTGTTATGGAAAACCGAAGTGCATCAGCACCCTCAAGCAACCATTACTGGATCGGTTATCGCTCATAACAATGTAGTGATAGTTCCTGTTTCATCTTTGGAAGTACTTCTNGCTGCGCGTGTTGGTTATTCATGTTGTTCATTTCGAGGCGCTNTAGTTGCNTTGAGTATTAGCACGGGNGAAATACTTTGGCGCACTTATACTACNGAAGAGCCTAGCCCGACGATTATGAGTACTGCNGGTGTGCAACAATTTGGGCCATCGGGGGCCCCTATTTGGTCGAGTCCAACAATCGATGAGCAACGAAATTTAGTTTATGTCGGAACCGGGGAAAACTATTCNTCCCCAGCTAATGATTATAGTGATGCAGTTTTGGCNTTGGATCTGGCGGACGGTGAAATTGTTTGGGCTGCGCAATTAACTAAAGATGACGCGTGGAACGGGGCATGCTCTAGAAATACACCAAACTGTCCCGAAGAAGATGGACCAGACTATGATATCGGTGCATCGCCCATATTGACCAGAGATGAAAGCGGCAGAGAAATTATTTTGGCTGGTCAGAAATCAGGAATGGTGTATGCATTGGATCCTTCAAATAATGGCGCCCTAATTTGGGAGCAGCGAGTAGGTAGTGGCGGGACTATGGGTGGTATTCACTACGGTATGAGCAGTAGCGATAAAAAACTCTTTGTTGGCGTTTCTGATCTGCCAACCAATAATCCCTATAATGTGGGCCCAGCACATCCTGGTATTCATGCGTTGCGCTTAAGCACCGGGGAATTTGTTTGGCGAAACGATTTGCCCGATAAGTGTGAGCAAAGCCGTTTCCTTTGTTGGCAAGGAATTTCAGCGGCGGTAACCAGCACTCCAGATCTTGTTTTTGCGGGTGGGCTTGATGGTATCTTGCGTGCTTTTGACACTGATACCGGCGATATTTTATGGGAAACCAACACTCGCCAGAACTTTGGAATCAGAAATGGAATAAAAGCTCGAGGAGGCTCAATTGAAGCTGATGGGCCGGTCATTGTTGATGGTCGAGTCTATATCTCCTCTGGTTATGAAAAGTGGGCAGAAGCACCCGGGAACGTTTTACTGGTCTATTCTATTAATGGTGAGTAGTTGTTAATTCAATGAAACTTTACACTATCTTTACGGTAAATTTGTGAGGAATTTTTAATGTTCAACAACATTGTTTTAAAAAACAATACTGCTCGAAAAGGTTTCCCCGTTTACTTGCTTGGGACTTTAATATCTACTCTTTGTGTTTCCCTATCACTAGCCTATGAAATCGATAGTGACGCCAATATACATGACTCTACGGCAAGTTTATTAGGCATAAATCATATAGGCCTATCTGTCCAAGATTTGGATGCAACCCTCGATTTTTATCTCACAGCCACAAATTTTAAACTTGTCAAACGAGAGGTGGTTGCCAACAATAATGATGCTGACAGGCTTTTCGGTCGCAAAGGTGTTGCCTATGAGAGAGCCGTGCTTGAGGCTCCGAACATGCTTTTTGAGCTTACCGAGTTTAGTCACAATCGAGAGACGCCCATGCGTGTGATGCCAGTTTACGGCCCTGGCATGACCCACACATGTTTTCAGTCCCCTGCACACTTGTCAGGGTATGACAAATTTAAGCAAGCTGGAGCCCGTATGCTAAGTCGCGGCGATGAACCTGTTGACTTGTTGGGTCAGGGTGTAACTTATGCTTATGCCTATGACCCTGAAGGTAATATGCTTGAGCTTGAACAGCTTGACTTTAGTGTTTTAGGCGGAGACCCAAGAAAACCGGAGTGGGTTGATGCAGGGTTAGATATGTGGATGACGCAAGTCGCCTTGGTCACTCATGACATTGAGCGCTTAACCACCTACTACTCAGAAATCTTGGGTTTTAATCCTTATAGAGCAGCTGATATTTCAAATCGTCTTCCCTTTGATGACGCGACGGATATTGATGATGTTTCACTTAAAGTAGTTTTCTTCAGAATGGCCCAGAGAACTAAAAGCATGGAATTCTGGCAGTATGTTAATCCTGAAA
>PBUF01000013.1 GCA_002727775.1 Gammaproteobacteria bacterium | reverse complement strand
GACTATTACCGCAGCCGCACTGCAGGACGCGAGGGTCAGAGCTGCCGATGCAAAGTTTAAGACGCACTCGGAACTTGCGGAATTGTTAAAACTCACAAATGACGCGCGGTTAATGCACTATGTCAAGGGGCAACCTCCTAGGCATCTTACTGAGTTGGAGACTGTTAGGGATAGATAATTTGGTTACATACTTTAATGCGATCGCGCCCTTCGATAGGAGTTTTGACGGGTTTATTCTCAGTATCTATTTTGGTCGTGGAACGCCTCTTCAGGTCGGAGATGAGCTCGTTAANATCAATAATGCTCAATACAATGACTCTCCGGCAGATAGATTACGCGGAGCCAACNTNCTANGAGATGATNTAGATCAGCCNGTTTTTATTGTNAATTCNGAGCTAGAGGCGATGGCTTGTTACGGTGTTCGTCAGCCTGACACCAGNAAATTGAGGTGGTGGGAATCGGCTGGCACCTGTCATGTGTCTCAGCAGAGTCGTGCAGCCAGAAAGCTCATGGCCGATCGAGATAAATTGATCACGGTAGACGCTAATGATGGAATCAACGCTATCCCAATAGGGCCGCTTTATGATTCAGCTTTTTATCACATGCANCGTTGGTTGAGCGAAGGCGTCGCCCCTCCGATTCAGCCAAGGATCGAGTTTGAGGCCTCTGGGTCGATTGTTCGTGACGATGACGGGATAGCAAAAGGGGGCATTCGTCTTCCTCAGGTGGAGGTTCCCCTGGCGATAAACAGCGCGATTCCTTTGAAACCCGATATCTTTGCCTATCTCGGGGGTTCTTCACACCCGTTTTCTAAAGAGGAGGTGCTAGCAAGATACGCTGACCGGAGCTCCTTCCTGAAAGNATTCGAGTCTGCGGCAAAGTTGGCTGTGGAAGAGGGAGTCTTGATGCCTCGTGAGGTTGCTCGATTAACCAAAGAAGCGAGCGAGGCCTGGCCAGAATAAGGATCTGGTAATCTTTCGTTAAGAGCCTTTCCGGTATTTCGGTTGTTGCTTTTTGAGTTGTGATCCCTAGTGCGATTCATGATCGATTGTGGTGTATTGTATTGTATTGTTAGACATCACCGTTGGAGAATGTTTATGAAAAACGTCGGTCAATTGGTCATAAATGGTACGGTCGCTCCGGGCTTCGAGCCTATTAGATTGTTGTATGAGCGAAATATGCGCAACTTATTGGAGAGAAATACTCAATTATGCGTTTATTTTGAAGGCGAGAAGGTCGTCGATCTGTGGGGCTCGGCGANAGGAGATGAGTCGTTCTCGGCGGACTCTCTAGCGAACGCCTTTAGTAGCGGGAAGAGCTTNGAGTCGATAGCCATAGGATCTTTGGTTAGCCAGGGCCTTTTGAGNTACCTCGATAAGGTTGTAGGACATTGGCCAGAGTTTGGTAGGCAAGGCAAGGGGGNNNNAACGATTGCGGATCTCCTTCGGCACGAAGGCGGGATGGCTTCTTTTGATGAGGCGATAGAACCNAATGATCTANTGGCGACGAGTTTAAAGAACAATAGAGTCGGTCAGNTGATTGAGAATCATGATCAGAAGTTCAGGCCCTCTGGGAAGCGACGTGAATACCACGCGATTACCCGGGGCTGGATACTCAACGAGGTGTTTCGCCGGGTGGATCCTCAAAATCGGACCATTGGAGAATATTTAAGGCAAGAACTAAGCGAGCCTCTATCAGCTGACGTGGTGATCGGGCTTGAAGAATCTGAGCTAGAAAGAAGGAGNGCNGTGTCTATACCTAAACCATCGNGATGGTTGATAGAAAGTCTGAAACCAAAATTNTTGAATNGAAGAATTGAGCGCAATNTGCTTCAAATGCTCGGGCTCGGATTTGGGTTTGTTCGTTCGGCGCGAGATTCATCGAGACCTACTAGGCAAGCCTTTGCTGGTCAGGAGGGAATGATNGATGCCTTTAATAGCAGGGAAGTAGCNATGGGAGAGACACCGTCAGCAAATACTCATGCGTCTGCTAGGGGTTTAGCAAGATTGGCAGCCATGATGGCCGATAAGGGTAGTTTTGAGGGCAAAGAGTTTATAAGTACGACNGCTTGGGATGCCTTACACGCGGAAGCGACNGAGGCTGATATGGGGTTTATCTCCACACGATTTACGCAAGGTGGTGTCGCTTCATTTAGCCACGTAAGTAATCCATCCTCTACTCTGGACTCGGGATTAAATAATGGAAGGGAGGGCTTTTTTGGATGGATGGGGTTGGGTGGCTCCCTATTCCAGTGGCACCCAGAGCTTCGGATTGGATTTGGTTATGTTCCGACATCGCTTAATGTGCTGGATATAGTCAATGAACGCGGTAAAAGTTACCAAGCTGAAATGTTGAAGTGTGTCGATAAATTAAAACCATAGGATTTGGTTGGAATCGAGTTCGCGAGATACTTTGATGGGATTTTTTATGATGTGGGGTTGCAGAGTTGTGTATCAGGAGCCGTCACTCTAATCTGATCACATCGATTTTCCGNTTAANTGCGAATATCTATGAACAGGAGGTACAGGTTGAAGTTATTTATTGTTGCAAGTTTGCTGGTGGTTAGTGGGCTAACTTATTCTGCACATCACGAGGGAGCTGATGGTTCGAATCCCTTTATTCTAATCGCTAGAGTCCATGTTAAAGAAGGCATGGTAGAACAATACCTGAACGCGGCTCAGACCGTTGATGAGGCTGTTGAGGAAACCGAGCCGGGTATGCTATTCCATAATTTTGATTCAGANCCCAATGATCCTCTGGCCTTTACCTGGACGGAGGTCTATAAAAACAGCGCGGCGTTTTTAGCTCATACATCCAANCCACCAGTTCTTGAGTATGTAGGTCAGCACGGCGAGTTAGGAGACGGTTTCTCGATTGAAATATACGGAAACGTGAGCGAGGCNGTCCTAAAAAACATTGAGGAGCTAGGGTTTCCATTAACTCACTATAAAACAACAAGAGTTGGCTATGTCAGAGAAGAAATTTTTAGATAAATTCGACGACAGTTAGCGCTTAAAAGAGCAACAGCAAAGGGAGGGGCGATGGATTTTGGTGTGCAGGTAAACGTTTACCGAACCGAGTGGTCGGCGGTAAGAGCTTCTGTAGAGGCGATGGAGGCAGGTGACTGGGATAGTGTTTGGTTTGCGGACCACTTCATTCCACCCGGCGGTGGTGGCGACGATGAACAAGAAGCGATGACCGCGTTTGAGGGCCTTGCCGCGATAGCAATGGCAGCGGGGATGACCCAAAAGCTGAGGCTAGGTAATCTGGTGTTGGGGAACACCTATCGAAATCCGGCGCATACCGCAAAAATTGCTGGAACTATTGATACCATGAGTGAGGGCCGTTTTACCCTAGCCATTGGCGCAGGCTGGTATCAGCGAGAGCACGAAGCATATGGCTGGGATTTTCCAACGATGAAGGAGCGCCAGGATCGTTTNGAAGAAGCTTGTGAGTTGATTCGCTTGCTGATCAGAAGGAACGAGCCGGTGGACTTTGATGGGGCGTATTANAAGTTGGACAATGCTCAACTCTCTCCCGGTAACTTTGATGATAACAAACCCATCCCTATTATGGTTGGAGGTACCGGACCGAAGCGCACCTTGCGCACNCTAGCCCGCCATGGGGACGTAATGAATCTAGATGGTTGGGCAGGCGGTGGGATGTCTTTAGAGCTCTACAAGAGTAAGGCTGAGATTCTTGAGAGGCACTGTGAAGATTGTGGCCGCGATCCTTCTGAGATTCGTCGGACACTTCTGATGCCTTGTTATCTCACTGAGAGCAAGGATCTAATTGATCGTGTGATTAAAAACTTGGGTCCNGGTACGGTGGCGGGCTCCAAGCAATACATCATAGATCGTATAGGAGAATTCCAGAATGCGGGNATTGCTGAGATTATGTTTGGCGGTATTAACTCCGGGGATGTTGAGCGTCTGCAGATTTTTGAACAGGAAATAGTGCAGGCGTTTCGCTAGNAGTTGCTTATCTNGAGAGGTAGAGGNGGTTATCTTTCTTTTAGANATTATAGTTGGAGACTAATGTNACAGATGNGAGAAGCATATAGTNTTAACAGGTGTGCTGACNTAGNATTAAGTAAAGTCCCGTCCGAGTNGCGTAAAAGGAGANAGCGATGAATCTAAGAGNAGAAGAGAAGAGTAAAAANATCGGTGAGAGATCTGCAACTGTAAGGACCAAACTCATCAATAGAACCCCCAAGAGTGGTGAGGCGGCTCGGCGAGGACACCCTTCGTTAGCGCAAGAAGTCGTCCAAACCGTCGATATGCCTCATCAGATTTATATCGAGTCCGCTGAGGGTCCTTATTTAACTGATTTGGATGGCAATCAATATATCGATCTGACTTGTGGCTTCGGTCCTAACGTGGTTGGTAACAAGGCACCTTTTGTGGAAGAGGCCCTTGCGTCACAAATCAAAAAAGGCTGGCACTTTGGTATACCTGGAGCAGAGCAGGCGCGACTTGCTGAATTAATTAAAGAGTCTTCTCCAGCTGTCGATGAGGTAATGTTTTGTAATTCTGGTAGCGAAGCTACCATGTTTGCGTTTCGGGCCGCCAGGGCTCTGACAGGTAAGAGAGTAGTTGCATTGTTTGATGGCTCTTATCACGGCATTCATGATTATGCTCTGGTCAAGGCTAGTAACAAGAGTGATCGTTCAGAGCCCACCAGTTCGACTCTTGGAGCAGGTATTCCCGAAGAGATTTCGAAAGATTTAATGATGATGCTTCCTTACCGAGACGAGAATGCATATGAACTTATTAGAAAACATAAAGATGATCTAGCATTAGTGGTCATCGAGCCAGTCCAAAGCTCTAACCCTCGGCTCGATAATCAGCAATTTTTAGATGGCCTAAGAGCTGTATGCACTGAGTGTGATGTTCTTCTGATGTTTGACGAAGTTATTACAGGCTTTAGGATCGAGTATGGGGGCTGTCAACAGTATTACAACATTGAACCTGACCTTGTGACCTATGGAAAAGCGGCAGGCGGCGGTATGCCTATTGGTGTGGTTGCAGGCTCAAAGCGCGTGATGAATACGTTTTCTGGAGCCGATGACACTCCGACAATCTTTGCAGGAGGAACTTTTAACGGGCATCCCCTAACGATGGCTGCGGGCATCGCGATTTTGGAACATCTTAAGAAAAACCAAGAAGAGATATACCCTTACTTACATGAACAGGGCAATAGGATTGCCTCTGAGATCAACGAGTTTTGTACTTCCAACAACATTCCAGCTCAAATGATGAACGCTGGTTCTATGATGCACCTTATTTTCTCTGGCGAGGAGATTCAGTCCTCCAGAGACATTAGCCACAGTTTGTATAAGGTGGAGAAGGAATTTTATCTTCATTTACTTGGTCACAATGTGATCGTGCCTGGAATTCATTTGGCGTTTATTTCATACGCGCATAAACCTGAGATTGTTGATCAGGTAATAGACGCGTTCAAGAAGTCCTTTGAAGACTTAAGGGAAGATGGTTATCTATAAGCTGAGCTAAAGGCTTATGGGCTTTGGCAGAAAGTGAGCGGTCTCTGATACGAGAACATTTAGACTGGGATTTAGCTAAAAATAAGGAATCCCACTACTAGGCCAACTATGAACCCTAGAGGTGCGAGGCTAGTGATTCCCATTTTTGCGGCTAGATAACCGTCGAGGCGTCTTTGGACGACGAGAAATTGATCAAATCCAATAAATTGTTCTGACTTAAGGTAGTCCTGTATCTTGTTTTCCATTTGCTCCCCTTGTTCCTTGATACCCGAACTTTAACAAGAAACTAAGAGAGTCTCATTGCTGATCGAGATAAGGCTAATGATTAAGGTGTTCCACTGTCTTCTCTTTTATGTANCACGTTTCTTGATTGATAATGTAGTCACTTACGTACTGGATTTCAGGAAAAATGTAAGAATGAAGCAAAACCGATGAATGATCTCCAACAAGAATTCGACGAACTTGAGAGAGCAGTTCGGGAAACAATTGGGTTGCTTGAAGAAGTTGAAGGGCAAAAGTACTGGCTCATTATGTTTCGCAGAGCTCTTTTATCGATAGAGGCCAAGGAGCTGGCAGGAGCAACCTCAGTCCTAAGTTGTTTTGGGGGAGAGGCAACCTTCTCAGATCTGAGGCTTGAGCAGTCTTTTAAAGAAAATGAGNCCNTACATGTCAGAAATCTGAATCTTCGATTGGATCGACTGCGCAGTAAAATGTTTGAATCTGCAAAGCGAATTGCCTCAAGAACGCTTTGGTAGTTTTTCTTTTTTGACCTCCTATGAAACTCTCCGGCTAGTGGGGTGGCTCGTGAATATGAGTGAGCACCGCTGGTCCAGAGTTTAGATTTAATGTTCATAGTTCAGTAAGGCGATACCTGTTCGACAAGATTGGAACGCAGTGCTACGGTCCGACGAATTGATAGNAAAAGAGAAGTCTTCATGGCGGAAACGAGATTGAAGATGGCGCTTGTTGGCTGTGGTGGTATTGCNCAAGTNCATTGGCAGGGTATTAAAGAGATCGCGANCCGAGTTGACGTGACGGNGGTGGTCGATACAAACNCAGATTCGGCAACAGCTATGGCTCAGCTGACCGGCGCNGAGGCATTCTTTGATCTCGAAGAGGCGCTTAAGAACGGCGATTTCGAAGCGGTGGACATCATGTTGCCCCATNATCTGCACGAATCTGCAGCACTAGCCTGTTTTTCTGCTGGTAAACACGTGCTGTTGGAGAAACCAATGGCCCATTCTCTGGAAAGTGCTGAGCGCATTCTGCAGGCTAGTCAGAAGGTGACAACTACATTCATGATCGCGGAACAGGCTCAGTACTGGACTGATGTCATTAAGGCTCGCGAGTTAATGGATGCAGGCGCAATCGGCGAGGTGATCAGTGCTAGCGGCAACTTCTATGATCGTGTAGTGATTGATCCGGATGCGCCGCCNCCNTGGCGTTACAGCCTTGCGATTTCAGGCGGTGGCGTAACTATGGATGGAGGAGCNCATTGGATCAGGCCTTTACGAATGATGATGGGCGAGGTCGATGAGGTGATTGGTGTGGCAGGTCGTCACGTTCCACGCATGGAGAGCGAGTCTTGGTCTCGCATGTTGATGAAGTTTGAAAATGGTACGGTTGGCNTGTTGACCTGCCAGAATGTTATGCACGCATCCGGGCCGACGGATATGTTTCGGATCACCGGTTCGGAGGGAGAGCTTCAAATCACAGGTGGCAGAGATGGACAGTTACTCNTGTTTANTAAAGAGCATCCGCGTGGGGAAGTCATCATGAGCGCGGTTGAAGGCAAAAGGAATTCCTATGGTGAGGAGATCAAAGATTTCTGCAAGGTTGTTCTTGATGGCTCGACTATGGCTGCGACACCTGAGTTCTCACTTGGCGAGTTACGTACCGCGTTAGCGCTCTACAGGTCTATCGAGTCAGGGCGATGGGAAAAGGTTTGGTGAAATTTATAGAGATCCTAAAGTTAGTTCGGCGACTGCAATTTCTGAAGTTCTCCTAAATTTTAGGTTAGATCACGGTGCTACACCGACCGTAGTAAAAGCGAAGATAAAATTTACCAATCGGCGAAAGTTTTGTGTTTAGCTAAGCACAAGNACAGGGTGTTTTTTATTCTTGGAGGGATTTATGGATTTGTCGGTGGTCGAGTATGAAAAGGATGGACATATAGCGCGTGTGAGGTTGAATCGACCGGAAAAGCTCAATGCGATGAATCAAGCGATGCATGATGAATTAGGGTTGGTTTGGAAGGATTTTCGGGATGACAAGAACATGAGGGTAGCGATACTTTCTGGAAACGGTCGCTGTTTCAGCGCTGGTGCCGATCTTAGTGGTGGTGCGCCTGAAGACTATGTTTATCCCCGAGAATTTCCGGACATCTCTCAGACCCAAAATGTTTTTAAGCCCATCATCGCTGCTATGCATAGTCATGTGGTTGGATACGGATTATGGATAGGCCTGGACGCGGATATCAGAATAGCGACCGAAGACGTCACGTTTTGGTTGCCCGAGCCACAATGGGGCATCGCGACGATTCCTGCTGCTTGGTTTCCAAAAATCATGCCGTGGGCAATCGCTTCTGAATTGTTAATTCAGGCAGAGCGAATCGATGCGAATCGAGCCTATCAGGTTGGCATGCTCAACAAAGTTGTACCCTCGGATCAGTTGATGATCGAAGCGGAAAAAGTTGCGGAACGGATCGCTTCATTAAGCCCCATGGCCGTTCAAGGTATGAAGGAGTCGATGGTTCGAGCTGCGAGCCTTGATTACTCGGCAGTCGACCAGATAACGGACTGGGTTCAAACACGTGTCATGAATTCGGATGATCGCAAAGAAGGGGCCAAAGCCTTTGCTGAGAAAAGAGAAGTAGACTGGCCTGGGAGCTAGTTGATTGGAACCAGGTTGACGTCTGCGATTCGATAGTTCGCGGTAACAGAATTCGCGAAAACAATCCTTTTGAGGTTGGTTGGCTGCAACGGCGGGTATTGTTTCATATAGCTAAAGTTGGCTGATGAGTATCTAGCATCAATTTTGGCTCGTATAATTGACGATCAGCTATTTTTATTTGTCCGAAAGAGGGATGGTGTCTCAGTGAAAAAGCTAGTGGTTGTTACGCTTGTTATATCGATTCTCTTCGGTATGGTTTATCTGAACCGAACGTCACTGATGATCTGGGCGGCCGGCCAGGGAGCGATGGGGTTTTTGGCAAGATTGGCCGAGCCTATATTGCCCACGCAATCGGTCAAATGGCAGAGGTCTGCGCCTCATGAGTTTTCTAACACTGATCGACCTCCTAATATTATTGTAATTCTGGCAGACGATCTGGGCTGGAATGATGTTTCATTTTATGGCGGAGGGATTGGTAAGGGAATCGTACAAACACCGAACATCGACCGGATCGCCACTGAAGGAGTTCACTTTAATAATGGCTACGCGGGTAACGCGACGTGTGCGCCTTCGCGAGCGGCCCTGTTGACGGGGCGCTATCCAACTCGATACGGGTTTGAGTTTACCCCAGCGCCGTCTGTCATGATGCAAATGGCCGCTAGCTTTGATTCTCATCGTGTAGAGCCTAATCCTGGGTTTTTTCTTGAAGATAATCTGGTCGAATTTCCGCCCCTAGAGGAACAGGGCGTGCCGACAAGCGAAATTTTTCTGCCTGAGCTGCTTTCGAAGGCAGGCTATCACTCTGTGATTCTGGGTAAGTGGCATTTGGGCGAAAGCGAGGGGTTCACGCCCGTCGATAGGGGGTTTGATGAGTTTCTCGGATTTTTACCGGGTGCGGCTATGTTTGCTGAGTTCGAGGACCCTGACATGGTCAAATCGATTCAGGCTTTCGATCCTATTGATCAGTTCCTGTGGCCCAATTTGACATACGCGGTACGTTATAACAAAGAACAACACTTTTCTCCCGACGAGTACATGACAGATTACTTGAGTACGCAAGCGGTTCGAGTGATCGATGCCAATAAGGACAGGCCTTTTTTTATGTACTTGTCCTACAACGCTCCCCATACACCCCTTCACGCAAAGAAGTCTGACTACGATGCATTGTCTGCGATCGACGATCATACGGAGAGAGTTTATGGAGCGATGGTTGTTGCTCTCGATCGAGGTATTGGTAGGGTGATGAAAGCTCTTGAAGAAGCCGGGGTTGACGACAATACGCTCATCGTTTTTTCCAGTGATAACGGCGGGGCTCATTATGTTGGCTTGCCGAATTTGAACTCGCCCTATAGAGGTTGGAAGATGACTTTTTATGAGGGTGGCACTCATGTCCCTTTNTTNATGCGTTGGCCGGATCGCATAGAAGCGGGCAGCGAATATCANCGTCCCGTAACACATATAGATATTTTCAGTACTGCTGCCGCTGCNGCAAAAGTCTNGGTGCCGGANGATCGAGAGATCGATGGTGTTGATCTAGTACCCTACATAAATGGTGAGATCAAGGGAGATCCTCATGAGGCAATCTTTTGGCGCACAGGGACTTATCGCGCCGTTCGAAGTGGTGATTGGAAACTCCAACTCAGTGATCCTGATGGTACTGCCTTTCTTTTTAATCTAAAGGTAGATCCGACTGAGGAGAACAACTTATCGGGATCTGAGCCTGGAGAACTGGATCGCCTGAAACGATTGATAGAGACGGAGATGGGAGAGTGGTCAGCTCCACTGCGTCCTCCACTTATCAAGGGTCCCCAATATCCTGATAAGCACATGAACGAACCATTGGATAAAACCGATGTGCCGGTCTACTGGTACAATTGAGCTAAGCATTTAGTGGTCCATTTGACAGCTATTTTGTGGAGCTGTAGTTTCGGATCAATAATCAAGTCTAACGAGGGGTATATTTAATGGTGCAAACCAACGCCCAGGAAAGGTTTGAACTCTGGAATAAAAGCGATATCGCTGAAATTGGCGGGAGAGTCGAGCAAATCCCCGTAACAGCGCCGTTTCAGGAGACATTACGAGTTTTTAAGCGCGATGGAATCGTCGTTTTGAACGATGCGGTGAGCCTTGATGTGGTCACGGGTATTGTTGATGAATTCAACTCGATGATGGCGATGACTGATATGGAACATCACTTCCGCGATAAGTTAGATAGTAAGTCTGGGAAGTCTATTCTTGGAGTTCTTACCAAGAGGCGGTCTGAGATTCTGGCTCGTTCTCCTCATCTTGTTGGGCAGTTATTGACACAACCACGGTTACTGGAATTGATTAACTCGCACCTGACGACATACGCTACAAGCGTTCTCATTCACCAGGTTTTGAGTGTTGAGATTAATCCTGGCGAGGTAGCGCAGCCTCTTCACAGGGACAATGGTCTTTGGCCTATTCCTGGTAGACGAATTCCGTTGGGTGTTGCGACGATGACTCCGCTTGAGAATTTTGTGGCTGAGACTGGCGCCACACAGGCAATTCTCGGAAGTCACTTGTGGCCTGACGCGGAATACATCGATCCTAAGGATGTTGAGGGTCGGTTAAGTGGCGGACAAGGCTGGAAAAGATATCAAACACCCAACACCGATCCCGAGGCCGTGTCAGTTGTCGAAGCTCCTTTAGGTTCCATCGTGGTTTTTGATGGAGACCTGCTTCATGGGGGCGGCGCGAATACCACCGAGAACGTCGTGCGCAAAAGTATTATTGGGGGATACTGCTTAGGTTGGCTCCGCGGTGAGGTGAATCAACAGCTTATGTGGCCGCCCGAAGTGGCTCGAAATTTTTCTCCTGAATTGCAAAAGCTGATTGGTTATTCGATCGAGGGGGGTCTTTTAGGGGGTATTCAGCTGGGAGAAGACCCTATTTCGTTGCTTCAAACTAGTTAGATATCTTCCAGCAATTGCCGATTTTTTCTAGATTTTTCTCTTAAAAGGAAGATCTGCCACAAGGAATAATAAGATGACAGCCACGATAACAACATTCGATGAGAAAGCTTCAATCAGAGATATCGCTCGCACGCTGAAGCGGGACGGCGCTGTTATTATCCAGGGACTGACCTCAGAACAGCTGATGGACGATGTTTACAAAGAGATCGAGACGAATGTGGCGCCAGCCGATCTTGAATCAAACACGGATCTTTGGCCTCCGGGCAACAAGACGATCGGTGGCTTAGCGGAGGTGAGTCCCCTGTTTGCCGATCGATTACTTGCGCATCCTAAAATACTGGACCTGGCTGACGCCGTACTTCTACCAATTACCCGCATGGGACCGAGTGCTAATGAGTTGCAAGAAGAAAAGGATACAAAGAAGAGTTCCCGAGACAGCACCGTTTCAGTCGCTGAGAATTATGAGGGTAGTAATCAAGTGATCTTTAGGAAGACCAATGCGGCCAACTGTAATTACTACCAGGTCGGCGCGACGCTCTTGCTTGAGTTGTGCGGTCCGGACGGGAAGAACCAAGTTCTACATCGTGAAAACGCTAACTACCAGCCTTTTATCGAGTCTCTGCTTCCGAACATGCCAGAGATAATTATGTCGGTGATATGGGCGGGCACGGACTTCACGGTCGAGAATGGCGCGACTCGTCTGGTGCCTGGTAGCCATGAGTGGCCTGAGGAGCGAGTGGCATTGGAGCACGAGATTACCCAGGCAGTTATGCCTAAGGGATCTGCGGTCATCTGGTTATCGCGGAGTCTTCATGGTTCGGGTGCTAGTAAGAGTTCTGAGGGTCGAGTTGGCTATTTTCACTCTTATATCGTTGATTGGCTTCGGCAGGAAGAAAATCAATATCTGTCAGTTCCGGCTGAGGCAGCTCGTCTTTTACCCCTGGCTTCGCGCCAGCTTCTTGGCTACAGGGCGAGTAAAAGTCTGGGTTGGGTAAANGGTCGAGATCAGGAAGATTTGCTCGCGAAAGGGGTAAGCGGAAATATTTGATTAGTTAATGAACTGTGCGTGGAGATTTATACGCTTCACGATCGAGGAGGTGTTCTTAAGCGCCCTGAAGAAAATACGATGGGATATAGGTAGCTGGATTGAATCATATCTTTAGCGTTCCAAATAAGAATCTTTGTGTGACACTCAGGTGGAGAATTCGGTGAAAAATAGTGAATCAACGGGTCTTGCTCAATCGCAAGGTCTCACGAGAATTTTCTACGGGATGGGAGGCGTAACTGCTGGGATGGTCTCGGTAGGCCTCGGTATGTTTGTTCTGGTTTACTATAGCCGGGTGCTTGGGCTGTCCGCGGGGCTTGTTGGTACAGCGCTCGCAATAGCGCTCATCTTCGATGCGATTTCAGATCCTCTCGTTGGTTATGCCTCGGACAAGTTTCGTTCGCGCTGGGGTAGGCGGCATCCTTTTATGTACTTTGCGTGCTTGCCAATATCGGTCCTTGTATATTTTCTATGGAACCCCCCTCTGGAATCTCTAAACGAGCAGAGTCTCTTCATTTACTTAATTTGCGTTACCGTTACTTTGAGGCTCCTTCTTACTTGTTTTGAAGTGCCGAGTATTGCGCTTAATCCNGAACTAACCGACGACTACGATGAGCGCACTCATTTGGCGAACTATCGGGTCTGCGCGTCTTGGATTGCGATGACGGTTCTTAGTTTTTTGCTTTACGGGTACTGGCTTAGTGATACAGCAGAGTATCCTGACGGTCTTCTAAATATTGCAGGCTATCAACAGATGGGCCTCGTGAGTGCGATCGCCGTGCTGGTGGCGATGCTTGCATGCGCTATTGGGCTGCACTCTAAGATTCCTGATTTCAAACGGCCTGTTCAAAAGCACACTTGGACTGTGGGCGGAACGCTGCGTGGATTGAAGAGCGCTTACTCAGAACCTGCGCTTACCCCATTACTTCTCGCCGGAATTTTAATAGCTGTAGGCTTCGCTATCCAAGGGTCGCTGCAAGCCTATTTTTATTCCTACTTTTGGGAATTGAGTACTGCTTCGATTTCTGGGTTGATGGTGGCTTGGGGTTTAGGTGTTCTATTTGGCTTCTTTACAACCTCGTTTCTAAGCCGAGGACGTGACAAACGGAGTGTCGCGTTATGGATGCTTGGCGCTTTGGCGTTTGAAGAGATCTGTTTCCCAGGCCTTCGCGTAATAGGACTGTTTCCGTCGACGGAGAGCGCGCTTTACTATCCTCTTATCTTTGTCATTTCGATCTTTCAGATGACTGTCTATCTTGTGCTGATGGCAATGCTTGCTTCTATGATGGCCGACGTCGCCGAGAAAAGAGAACTTGCTAGCGGAAATCGTGAAGAGGGGACGCTTTATTCAGCTCAGATGCTCATCAGTAAGATCAGCGGTTCTCTTGGAATTTGGATTTCGGGTTTGATTTTAGAGTTTGTCGATTTCCCGACTGCGGTGGACGCGATCGAGGTGACTCCGGAGACCGCTCGCAGTCTCGTAATGGTGGCGATTTGTGTATTTTTGGTCTTTTATCCGTTGGCGCTATTTTGTTTATCGCGCTTTAGTATTGATCGAGCAGAACATGAATCTGATCTCGACCAACTTCGCAGTCGTTGAATACTAAAAGGCTCAAATCCGCACTTTTCTAGGCTGTGGTATTTTACAGTTAGTAGATTGGAACATGTTTTATAGCTCAGTGACTTTATTGACAAGCACTTGAAATACAAATTCTAAGGAGGA
This sequence comes from Gammaproteobacteria bacterium, assembly GCA_002727775.1. Classification (GTDB taxonomy): domain Bacteria; phylum Pseudomonadota; class Gammaproteobacteria; order Pseudomonadales; family Azotimanducaceae; genus UBA4421. The sequence continues at coordinate 1,222 of PBUF01000013.1, read as the reverse complement.
TTTATGCAAATCGATTTCACTAACAAACGTATTCTTGTGACCGGCGGTACACGAGGAATCGGTCGCGCAATCGTGGAGGCTTTTCTTGAAGCTGGGGCGCGCGTCGCCGTTAATGGTAGTACGGATGAAACTACCGATAGGGCGATTTCTGAGCTGAAGGCGGGAGACCTGGCTGTGGCTGCGCCCGGGTCGGTAGGCTCTGTTGCTGCTTGCGAATCGATAGTTACTGCTGCTGTTGAAGGTCTTGGTGGTCTTGATGTTCTCGTTAACAACGCAGGTGTAGGCGGAGGAGGTCCGGTAGAGGAGACCAAAGAGGAGGTTTTTGACCAAGTCATGGATATCAATTTGAAGGGCGTCTATTTTATGACCCAATATGCTGCCCCGCATCTAAGAGAGTCGGGGGGCAACATTATCAATGTCGCTTCTGTTATGGGAATTGTTGGAGCACCATATGGGTCGATCTACGGAGCTTCTAAGGCCGCGGTCATGAGCCTAACTCGTTCGCATGCCTTGGAATTTGGTTCTGCTATTCGTGTCAACTCGGTGGTTCCTGGCGGCGTCGACACTGATATGCTTCGGGGCCTTGCGAAGAAAATCGCGAAAGANGTNGAGTCGGGCTACGAGATCNTATCAAAGGATACCGCAGCTCAGCACAGGATCGCCGATGCCAGTGAAATTGCCGGGCCNGTNCTTTATCTTGCGTCGGATTTAGCTAGCTTTGTTACGGGCTCCACTCATGTTGTTGATGGAGGAGNGGTTGTCGACTAAGAAGAAAAAAGACAAGCTCTCTGGTTCTTGTTTAGCGTGCGTTACCTCCTTGCAAAAGAGGAAATATCACGGAACTTGTTTTGTCTCAATCTAAGTGGTCGCAGGAAAAAAGCCACCAACAAAAGAAGTTTCATTGGTGGCCTTCTCTGAGCGGTTAAGAGCTCTGCTTATTCAGGTATAGAGTTGTGCAGCTCTTCGACAGTGTAAAGATTTCGGGTATCACAGGTTGCAGTGGCAGCCCACTCGACCATGACTTTGTCACCAGCACCGTCTGTAAAAAAGTTGCCAAATGACGAGCCCATTGATGGGAAATTCGCCCATCCGGTCATCAAAACAAAACGCCCAGCTTCCATATCTCCTGTGAAGGGTGTGAAAATCCATTGGGCGACAGGGTCGTTTGCAGCCTTTGCAACGTCGGCTACCATTGCGCCGACTTTACGGACATCATCGATGG
>PBUF01000012.1 GCA_002727775.1 Gammaproteobacteria bacterium | reverse complement strand
TGGAGGCGGGACTGGAACCGTAAGGGACCTCGTCTGCTTTGGTCCTGCCTTCACCATAACGGAGGCACAATTAGACAGGGTGGTTGATACCTTTGTTGATTGTGTTGACGAGGTTGTAGGCTCGATTGATTAGTGGGTGAGTTTGTTGAGTCTTTTGGTGCTTTTTTAGGCGCTTAACCATCCGGCAATAAGACCTGTCTACGCCTTGACTTTCTTTTGGTAATTCAGTTTATTCTGAAGGTCCTTGGTTTTCTTGTGGAGCGTTCTGTGACTAGTCAAATGTTTGTGGGAATGTTAAAAGCTCAAGTGTTGGTCTTTGTTTTGTCTCTTTGTTGTCTTAAGGCGAGTTTTGCGGATGGCCCTGTGACGGATAAAGCTATTTCTGACTCTTCGAATACGTCTGAGTGGCTTTCTTATGGACGCAATCATAATGAGCAACGATATAGTCCTCTAACAAAAATCGACTCGAAAAACGTAAATCAATTGGCTGTCGAATGGTATTTGGATCTGCCTAATGATGTTGGCTTGGTGTCGACGCCATTGGTCAAAGACGGAGTCATTTATTTTATCGGTACGATGAATATTGTTAGGTCCGTTGATGCCAGAACTGGTCAATTACTCTGGTCATATGATCCTAAGGTAGCTGAAGAGATAGGAGGCAGAAAGCAGGTTGGCTGGGCTCACAATCGCGGTATTTCTATGTTTGGAGATAATTTATTTTTTGCAACTTGGGATGGTCGATTGATTGCGCTGGATATCAAGACGGGGAAGAGAAAGTGGTCGACTCGAACCTTTCATATTGATGAGCCTTTGTATATTACTGGTGCGCCTAAAGCATTTAGAGGGAAGGTGTTGATTGGAAATGGCGGCACAGAAAATGGCCCTTCAAGAGGTTATGTGTCGGCGTACGATGCGGAAACGGGTGCATTGGCATGGAGGTTTTTTATAGTGCCAGGAGACCCAAAAGAGGGATTTGAGAATGCTGCGATGGAAATGGCTGCAAAAACCTGGACTGGCGAGTGGTGGAAACACGGCGGAGGNGGTAACTCGTGGCATGGATTTACTTACGACCCAGAGTTCAANACGGTTTATGTAGGGACCGGTAACGGCTCCCCATGGAATCAAAAAATCAGGAGTCCGGAGGGCGGGGACAATCTGTTTTTATGCTCCATTTTGGCTTTGGATGCCGANACAGGTGAATATAAATGGCACTACCAGACGACCCCGGGTGAAACTTGGGATTTTAATTCCAATATGGATATTGTGCTTGCCGATCTGAAGATCGAGGGAAAGGTTGTTAAAGCGATAATGCATGCTCCCAAAAATGGATTCTTCTACGTGATTGACCGAACTGATGGGCGTCTGATATCNGCTGAAGCATTTGCTGATGTTTCCTGGGCGAGTCATGTTGATATGAAGACCGGGCGGCCTGTAGAAATTGAAGGGGCCCGTTATGAAGATGGGCAGCAAGTCATTACTCCATCGCCTTTTGGTGCACATAGTTGGCATGCNATGTCCTATAGCCCAAGGACCGGTCTAGTCTACCTTCCCACATTACACTGGGCGGTGGACTATGATGATGCTGCTTACGGGGAGGAATGGAGAGGTAAACCCTTTGCTTTGGGTACGGCTGTTGATTTTGTCGAGGGCGAAAGCCCACGGCCCTATGAAGGNTCTTTGCAAGCATGGGACCCGATAACTCAAAAACAGGTTTGGTCAAACCCTCAGGAGACCGGTTGGGGAGCGGGGACATTGGTTACCGGGTCTGATCTCTTGTTTCAAGGACTGCCCACCGGGAAGTTAGTTGCTTATGATGCAAAAAATGGTGAGTCTCTTTGGAGTTACGATGCTGGTTTAGGTATTTCGGCTCCTCCAATCACTTATGACCTGGATGGCAAGCAATATCTATCTATTTTGGTAGGTTTTGGAGGAGGCTATGCGTCAGGATTTGCTTTTGGTGCGTCCGCTACGAAGCTCGGTTGGGCATATGGTGCCCAAACAAGACGTTTATTGACCTTCACTTTAGGAGGCTCTGCAAAAGTCCCTCCCCAGGGGAGACCGGTTTTTGCTCAACCTATTTTTGAATCAGATTTTGAGGTCGACTCTGACTTGGCGACTGCAGGAGAGACTCTTTATGCTGAAAATTTTTGTGTGACCTGCCATGGTGCGAACGCAATCGCTTCCGGCATGGCCCCAGATTTACGATCTTCTGCAATACCGTTATCTGAATTGGCACCAGTTTTCGCACAGATCGTTCGAGAAGGGATCAAGACCGGTCGAGGTATGCCAGGAATACCAGAGCTCTCAGATGAAGAGTTGGAAGCACTAAGACATTTTATACGGATGAAAGCGCANGAAGGTTTTGAGTAATCGTAAGCTNAAGAATCGCTGTTTCCAGAATGGGTAATTGAATACTAGCGAAGGATCGATAGGAGGGGTCGTCATGGTTCGTTTTTTCTTGTTTGTGTGTTTTTACTTTTTAGCTTTTTCGANTTTCTTAGGTGTTGCTGNTGCCCANGATTTGTCCCAAGTGAAGCAGGAAATCGTCCAGTTAAGCGATACNGTNTACCTTATAGTTCCTAATCCTCCTTATGGAGGAAATTTNGCGGTNTCTGTTGGTGACGATGGCATTTTGTTGGTCGACGATCAGATGATGCCNATGACNCCGGGAATTCGAGAGGCGATAGCCAGCCTTCANGAGGGCAGAGTCGAGTATCTCATTAATACCCACTATCATTACGATCATGCCGGTGGCAACGAGGCTTTTGGCAAAGACTCTGTGATCGTCGCACAGCATAATGTTCATATGCGCCTCGCAGAGGGCAGAGAAGCGGGCGCAAGATTCATAGAGGGAGAGCGGCCTGTCGAAGCGCTCCCGGACATTACTTTTGAATCTGACATTCGTTTTTATTGGAATGGAGAGGCGGTGGACGTAATCCATTTTCCTAACAATTCGCACACAGATGGGGATTCGGTAATTTATTTTCGCGATTCGAACGTGGTCCACACGGGCGATCAATACGTGAATCTGAATGGTTTCCCATACATTGATAGGGACGTAGGTGGCAGTGCTATTGGTTTGCGAGACAACATTGGTGCTCTGCTGGATTTAATTGATGACGAGACAAAGATCATCCCAGGTCATGGTCCTCTGGCAACTAAAGCTGATCTTAAGGCTTTTCATTCAATCGTGTCTGAATCAATCAGTGTTGTTCAGGCTTTCAAAGAACAGGGCAAAAGCTTGGATGAGATACAACAGGCCGGCCTCCCAAAAAAATTTGAGGGTGTTGTTGGCTTTATGCCTGCGGGTCTTTGGGTTCAGTTTGTCTTCGATAGCCTAAATGATTGATACCTGGCAATTCGGTAAATCCTCTGGCTCTCATTTCTGAAGACACGACTTAAAGCGCGCGGGCGCGCTCTAAAGCGGGTCTTGCATGGCATTTGTCCAGCCACACGCTAGCATTTTGAAAAGCTCCGAAATCAAATTTTACGGCCTTTAGTAGCAGCAATACACCAGCAACGTTCAGGTCTGCTACAGAAAAACTTTGTCCGAGAAGATAATCGTTTTCTCGGAGGGCTTCATCGAGAACTTTAAGAGGACGAACTAAGTTCTTACTTGCTTGATCTATCGTTCCTTGATCCTGTTTGTCCTTGGGAACGAAGAATTTCTGAATAACAATTTGCATTTGCAGAGGTTCGATCTCGCTGATTGCCCATACACTCCACTGGTTTGCCTTTGCTTCATCTCCAGGGTCGGTAGGATATAAATCACTGGCGTAATGCTTTGCGAGGTAAAGATTAATCGCCATAGACTCGAAAAGCTTGAGATCGCCGTCTACAAGGGCGGGTATTCTTCCGTTCGGATTTATTTCGAGGTACTCGTTAGCTTTCGATTCTTCTCCAAAATTAGTCTTGATGTGCTCGTATTCGATGCCGGTCTCTTCTATTGCCCATAATGAACGGTCGGCTCGTGATCCGGGAATACCATATATCTTGACGCCCATGTTGTCCTCTTTGTGTGTGCTATTTTATCTTGNTGGGTTNAAAGTATAGCTTTTGCGGGGAATGGGTTGCTAGTTTGNTCAGGGATTAGNTTGTATTTTCAAAGGCTNATTGAACAATGTTGGTTCGTTTAAGGAGTNNTGTCGATGCNAAGACTCTTTTTGTTAACGGGATTAATATTTATTTCNCCAGGAACTATTTGGGGTCAGTNCCATATAGCAGATACTCCCTGGGGNCACCCNAGTCTGGAGGGTCTTTGGTCAAATGAGACTCTAACGCCTTTTGAAAGACCCCNTNACCAGGCTGATAGGGAGTACATCACTCAAGAAGAAGCGTCGGCCGCCGCTNCTAGAAAAGCGGCCGCCATAGCCATGGATGCAGAACCGAGGACAANNAAAGCTGNNCCNCCCAAAAAAGGGGGTAATGTTGGTGGATACAANCTTGGTTGGCTTGATAACGGAACAACTGTAGTTAGCACAATGCGCTCGTCACAAATTGTAGNGCCTGCAAATGGCCGGGTGCCGGTGCGCGAACGCATTCTAGAACAGCGTGATGATGACTATCGTAAAAGTTTTGAAGATCCGGAGGTTATGAGTGTCTGGGATCGATGTATTACCAGAGGTGTACCCGGAAGCATGCTTCCTGCAGGTTACAATAATTATTACAGGATCGTACAACGTCCCGAGGCGGTCTTGATTTATTATGAGATGATCCATGAGGCTCGATATATTCCATTGTCGGATGAACCTCGCTTAGAGCATGTTGAATTCTGGAATGGCCAACCCAGAGGTTATTGGGAGGGATCTGCGCTAATTGTTAAAACCCGAGGATTCAATAATAAGGGGTGGATAGCGACTAGTTTTTCCCAGGGTCGAATAAAAGGGGTTCCTCATACTAATAGGCTGGAGGTGACAGAGCGATTTGAGCGGATTGGTGACGATACGGTGCTTTGGCAGGCTACTGTCAGTGACCCGGAAATCTATCACTCAGAATGGACCGTTGAGATTCCGTTGGAGCGACGATCTGGCCAGAAAATATATGAGTATGCCTGCCACGAGGGGAATCAAGCGGTAGGAAATATTCTTAGAGGCGCCAGAGTTCAGTCATCGAGGTAGTATGGAGAGTTATCGTTTATGATCTACCCAAGGACGGACTGAGGACGGATTGATGTTAAACAAGTTGGATGATTATCCGATTCACCAGACACCAGAACCTATTGCATATTCGGCGACTAGTGATCGCAACGTATATGACAGGACGTGGTTCAATGGTTACTCACCTGACGGGTCTTATTATTTTGGCATTGGGATGTCTATTTACCCACATCGTGGCGTGTTGGACTGTGCGTTTAGCGTCGTAGAGAAAGACAAACGCCAGCACTGCTTTTATGGGTCGAGACGAGCCCCGCTTGAACGCACAGACATGAGCGTTGGTCCTTTTCGTATCGAGGTGGTTGAGCCGATGAGAAAGACCCGTGTGGTGTTGGAAGATAATTCCAGCGGAATTAAATGTGATCTTATGTTTTCAACTCGTACTGTACCGATTCAGGAGGCGAGGCAGACTTTATGGTCTGGTACTCGTCGGGTTATGGATGCCACGCGATTTGACCAATTCGGTCGTTGGCAAGGGACTATATCGCACCCCGACGGTGACCTGCTAATTGATGATAGCGAGTGTCTAGCGACGAAGGACAGATCCTGGGGAGTTCGAGCAGTGGGCGAGCCAGAGACTGGGGGTGCTCCAACNGCAGGCGGAGGTATTTTCTTTTTGTGGACGCCACTTTTTTGGGANGATCATATCAGTCACGCCATCTTTTTTGATGGGCCAAATGGCGAACCGTTGGTTCGTGAGGGTCTTACAGCACCTCTGTATCGGACGGAAGCTGAGGTTCCGGATAACGGTCAATCCTTGATCGAAAAACAACTCACCGCCAGTCATCGAGTGGAGTACCACCCAGGAACCCGTCTTGCTGCCTCAGCTGAAGTGGATTTGATTGGGCATGACGATAGTATCAGGACGATAAAAATGACCCCTATACTCAAGTTCATGATGAAAGGATTGGGCTACACTCACCCTGATTGGCGACAGGGGGCTTGGCAAGGTGAATTGGAAATTGGCCATGAATCATTTGATCCTAGACAGTTGGATCCGTTAGCAGCAGAAAATATCCACAATCAGCAGGTAGTTAAAGTGAGTGATGGTCAGCGCGAGGGGGTTGGTGTGATGGAGCAAATCTTTTTTGGCCCCTACAAGCCTTCTGGTTTTGAGGGAATTTTAGACGGATATCAACAAAAAGGAGGAGAGTGAATTGAATAGTCGTGATTTGTCATTATTTCAAATGAATGAGCTGGCCTTTTACACTCTTGCAGGCGCTCCCGAAACTCCCAGAGATTTGATAGGTGAGATTGAGCAAGGCGAAGAGCTTGGTCTCGGTTCAGTCTTCATATCGGAGAGGTTCAACATTAAAGAGGCGGCAACGCTCTCTGGAGCTGTTGGCGCAGTGTCGAGTCGATTAGGAATAGCGACCGCTGCGACCAACCACAACACGCGTCATCCAATGGTTACTGCAGCCCACGCAATGACGATGCATAAATTAACAGAAGGACGATTTTCATTGGGACTTGGCAGAGGTATCGGTCCGATGTTTGATGCTTACGGGCTTGATCGCATAAAAACGGCCCAGATTGAAGATTTTGTCGGATTATTACGTCGAATTTGGGCGGGGGAAAACGTTGTTCAGCATGATGGGCCGTGCGGTAAGTTTCCCTATCTCTCGATGGGTGNAGAATATAATGAGCACATACCCATGACCTTCACTGCCTTCGGGCCAAACTCTCTGGCCTTAGGAGGTAGAGCTTTCGACGCGGTTGTTCTGCATACGTTTTTTACTGAAGAGACCACCCGTCGGTGCGTAGCCCAGGTGAAAGAAGCTGCCGAAAAAGCAGGTCGAAACCCTGAGGATGTTAAGGTTTGGTCTTGTTTTGCTGTGGTCGGAGACCATCTGCCAGAGGCCATCAGGTTGAAAAAACTGGTGGGCCGGATGGCAACCTACTTACAAGCTTACGGTGATCTCATGGTTAAGACTAATGATTGGGACCCGATGATATTGAAACGTTTTCGCGAAGACGACTTTGTGAAAAATTTCAGAGGCGCTATTGATAACCTTGCCACTACTGAACAGCTTGAGCATGTCGGATCATTGATTCCGGAAGACTGGTTGTCCAGTGCTGCTACAGGATCTCCAGAGTCTTGCGTGGGTAGCATTAAAGAGCAGTTTGGCATGGGTTGTGACGGAGTAATACTGCATGGTGCTTCTCCAGAACAATTGACCCCCATCGTAAAGGCTTATCGAGATCAAAGAATTGAAGGTGAATTTGCTCATATGACTAACAATCCAGGCGGTGTCGTTTGATCCCCGGACCTAAGGAAGTGACACCAGCCTGGCTTACTGAACAGTTGGTAAAGAAAGGGCTAGATTGTCAGGTCAATGGTTTTACTGAAGAGAGGATCGGCACTGGTCAGATTGGTATGTGTATACGCTATCAGTTGGATGCTGTTGGAGAGGACGCTCCCCGGTCCCTGGTTGGTAAATTTGCCTCCCCCGATCCTTTAAGCAGCTCAACCGGAGTGCAGCTGCTAAATTATTTGAAGGAAGTTCGTTTCTACCAGGTTTTGCAGGACAAGCTGACTATTAATACGCCGCGTTGTTTTTTTGCAGAAATTAATGGGGAGGGGCCTGAGTTCATGTTGTTGCTGGAAGATCTAACGCCGGCAAAGCAGGGGGACCAGCTAGCTGGGTGTGATGCTGAGGTTGCGACTGCTGCAATCAAGGAGGTGGTGGGTTTGCATGCACCACTATGGAAGGATTCATCTCTCGATGACATGCCATTTTTAGGTAATCGCGATCAATCGGCCAAGGGNGCTTCCGATCTTTACCAAAAAACATTTGAAGGGTTCGCCGATCGATTTGGATCCGAATTGAGTCAAGATCAGCTTCGCATTCTAAAACTCTTTGGTGAATCGNATGAGGCTTTTCGAGCAGGGATGGACGACTCTGTGTTTTCCCCNATTCATATCGATTATCGGCTAGATAATCTATTGATCGATGATTCATCAGATCAACTTCTAGTTACTGCCGTGGATTGGCAAAGCATTGCGATCGGTAATCCACTGACNGATGTGGGATATTTTCTTGGTGCAGGTCTTTTGCCAGAAGCTCGCAGAGAGTGCGAGAAAGAAATAGTTGAANTCTACCATCAGCGCTTGCTAGCTGCNGGGATNAAAGACTACAGTTTTGATCAATGCTGGAAGGACTATCGTCGATCGAGCTTTGCAGGGTTTTCCGTCACTGTCGTCGCGTCTATGTTGGTTCAGCAAACTCAGCGAGGAGATCAGATGTTTTTGGCGATGGCTAGCCGACATAGCCAACATGCGATNGATTTGGATGCTGAGGAGTTTCTTGCATAAGTCTGGATCTGATCACATAAAAGTCTCTACTTTTACTACTATTTCTCTTTTTTAAAAATGTGGGTGAATTGTTCCCGANATAACAAGNNGTAAAAGCGAAACCGTTNTATTTANCNATAGCGTNAANAAAAAGTGCTTCTANCCATATGATGGAATTAGNAANTAGTNATTTTTNGCNCCGNNTAATTAGTCTCTTTTGTCTAAACTAGAGTTGCGNAATCGGTGTAACCTTTACTNCTCATNAGCTTGGTGATAAGTTTGCGTTACATAGAAACTTCTACGACAAATTTACGNAAGCATTAATGCAATTTAAAAGAGGGGAGCCAAGGAGTTAATAATGGAAGCGACTTCCACNAGAGAAGGTGATCGAATTGAGTCACTTGATGTNCTTAGGGGTTTTGCCCTGCTCGGCATTTTACTTTTGAATATTTTGGGATTCGGTTT
>PBUF01000011.1 GCA_002727775.1 Gammaproteobacteria bacterium | reverse complement strand
TACCTTCGATCGACCGTTGGGAAAGAAGGTCCCCGTAGAAAATGAAGAGTATGAAATGGAGTCAGGCAAGGTAGTCATAGCGTCAATTACCTCGTGCACTAACACATCGAATCCTTACGTGATGATTTCGGCTGGCTTGGTCGCCAGAAAGGCAGCAGCGCTAGGTCTTCAAAGACAGCCATGGGTTAAGACTTCGCTTGCTCCGGGATCTCAAGTGGTGAGTGCGTATCTCGAAGCATCTGGTCTCCAGGAAGATCTGGATAAAGTTGGGTTTAATTTAGTCGGATATGGGTGTACTACCTGTATCGGGAACTCGGGACCGATACAAAGTGAAATCAGTCAAGCGATCGCAGACGGTGACCTTGTGGCAACCGCGGTTTTGTCTGGTAATAGAAATTTTGAGGGAAGAATATCTCCAGATGTTCGGGCGAACTACCTGGCTTCGCCGCCGCTTGTAGTGGCCTACGCGCTGGCTGGAACGATGGACATCGATTTGATTAATGATCCGATAGGGTCAGACAGTTCAGGCTCTCCAGTTTTTCTGAAAGACATTTGGCCAAGCTCAAAGGAGGTTGCTGAATTGGTGGAAAGCACTGTGACGAGAGAAGCTTTTAATTCCAAGTATGCGGATGTTTTTAAAGGAGATGAAAAGTGGCAATCGGTAGAGACTACAGCGAGTCAAACTTATGATTGGCCTATTTCTTCCACTTATGTCCAGAACCCTCCGTATTTCCAGAATATGGGGAAAGAACCTGGCGTAATTAATAATATTGAAAATGCCAGGGTACTTGCTGTACTGGGCGACATGATTACAACTGATCACATCAGCCCTGCGGGTTCCTTTCAATCAACAACTCCTGCCGGGCAATACTTAACGGACCGCCAAGTGCCGATTCAAGAATTTAACAGTTACGGTTCTAGACGAGGAAATCACGAAGTAATGATGCGCGGTACCTTTGCGAATATTCGTATTAAGAATGAAATGCTCGATGAGGTTGAGGGAGGCTACACCAAGGGACCGGATGGAAGGCAAACGTCTATCTTCGAAGCAGCGATGGCGTATCAGAAAGAAGATGTTCCTTTGGTGATATTTGGTGGCGAGCAGTATGGCGCTGGATCCAGCCGGGATTGGGCGGCGAAAGGAACCGCGCTTCTGGGTGTGAAAGCGGTTATTGCTGAGAGTTTTGAACGTATTCACCGCTCTAATCTGGTTGGAATGGGGGTTATTCCCTTTGAGTTCACTGGTGGTGAAACAAGAAAGACGCTCGGTCTTACTGGCGATGAATCAATATCGATTTTTGGTTTAGACGAAATCCAGCCTTTACAAGAGGTGAGGTGTGAGATTGGTTACCCTGATGGATCGAGAAAAGACATTACAATAAAATGTCGGATAGATACCGCCATTGAAATCGAGTACATAGAGCATGGCGGCGTCCTCCACTATGTCCTACGAAATCTTGCGAAGGCTTCCTAGGTGGAATAGGAGAGCGTCGAACTGTTTGGTGTAAACAAGATCCCAGAAGGGGTCGTTTTTGATCTTGATGGTACGCTCCTCGATACGGAGACGATCGCAAGAGAGCTCTTCATCTCAGCATGTCGTGAGATTGGCTGTAGTTGTGAAATGGAAGTTTACGAAGAAACGGTTGGTTTAAACGTCAGACAGGCTCACGATGTGTTTTTCGAACGTCTTGGTCCGGAGTTTCCTTACCCTGAACTTAGAAAGCTTAGTTCGAGATGGTTTTCAGAACGTCTTGATCAAGGTCCAGTGGATCTTAAACAAGGGGCAATCGAACTTCTCGCGTTGTTAGAGACGCTAGAGATGCCAGTGGGCCTTTGCACTTCTACCGGACGCAAAACAGTAGAAAAATCGTTAGCTCATTTGAAATTTGAGAAATATTTTAAAGAAATGGTTTGCGGTGGCGAGAGTGAACAGGGCAAGCCTCATCCCGCCCCTTATCTAAATATCGCTAATAAGCTGGGTGTTGTCCCGCAAAACTCCTGGGCTATAGAAGATTCAAAAAATGGCGTTCAGTCTGCGTATCAGGCTGGGTATAAAGTTATGCATGTTCCTGACAACAAATCTCCGAGACTGACGATTAGCGAATATGATGTATCGCGATTTAACTCTCTGACTGAGATCGCGAACTGCTTAGAGACGCTATCTCTTTGAAGACCCTATTTGAATAGATCGTTCAAAGCTCTCTTGGCCTCCTCTTCCTTTGATTCGATGACTTCATTATAAGAAGAGATGCTGTCTTCTTCACTGCTGCCGAAAAGAGACTCGAGTTTTGCTTTGGAGTCTGCGCTTTTAATTGCGCCTCCAGCATTGAAGGCTTTCGAGTTCGGGCTGAAATAGTCACAAAAGTTGGCGTTTTCTTTCTGGATGGGTGGGTCTGCCCGATCTTCGAGACAATAGACCGTACGCTCCGGGTCATGATATTTACAGAGGCGACAGCAGTGGAGGTCATTGAAGCAACTAGAGCACTGACTGTGTCTGCTTATCGGTAAAGGTATATCGCTTAGCGGTGAGCCGCAATTCCAACAGGCTAAACTATTCAAAATTGAACCTCTCCTTCGGCCCAAGACTTAATTAAATGATGGGCTATTGCCATTCTGCCAGGAACCGTTAGTTCGGGGTGTTGGTTGTTGAGTGAGGCAATGACTTCCTCTTTGGAGAACCAAGAAACGTTGGCCATTTCTGACGAATTAACAACAATTTCTGTTGAGACAGCCAAGGCATGACATCCGATCATCAGTGAGGAAGGGAATGGCCAGGGCTGAGAGGAGTGATACTGAACTCGTCCTACGTTGACTTGAGATTCTTCTTGAACTTCGCGTCTGACGGCCTCTTCTATTGATTCCCCTTGATCGATAAACCCNGCAAGCGCCGAGTAGAAGTTGCTCTGTANCATTCTTCCTTTNCCCTGTCCCAACAGGCACCTTTCTTCATTCGACGCGTCAATAATAAGCATGATGACNACAGGATCTGTTCGTGGAAAAATATGCCTCTCACAGGTTTCGCAACGCAGAACCTGTCCTCCTCTTTCTTTGCGGTTTTTTGAGCCACACACTGCGCAGAAACGGTTCTTTCTGTGCCAATCCAATTGCGAACGGGCCTGAGCGAGTATTCCTGTCTCGGGACCGCTTATGTGCATGGCTGTGGTCCGGCAATCAGCGAATTGTTTATCTCCAACCCAAGGCGTATCTGAAAGATCTAGGGCGAAATGTGGTTTATCGTCATCGATTCCCAGTAAAGCCGGCTGGTGGGTAAGCGACGGTAGATCGGTTGGGTTGAGCCATTTCAGTTGACCTTCTTCGTCCACGTGCACCTTTAAACGATCAAAGACCAGATATTTGCCTTCTTTGGATTTGATTAATTCTTGGATTGCTTCTTCGTCTCTGCGGATATGTTCCGCTCGATCTAGAGGATTACCTGCAAACGTATGATCTTCAGAAAACACTGTTAGAATAAGTGGAATTAAAAGAAGTAGTGTAACCAAGTTTAAGTTCAAGGCATATCGCATGATAGAAAAACAATTGTTTGGCAAGACTGGGCACCTGAGTTCAAGGGTGATTTTCGGTGCCGCGGCTCTCGGAGCGATGTCTCAAGATCGAGCGGAGTCTACTTTTGAGGTACTTGATAAATTTGGAATCAATCATATTGACGTGGCGGCAAGTTATGGCGATGCAGAGCTACGACTTGGTCCGATATTGGAAAGTAGACGATCCGATTTCTTTTTGGCAACAAAGACGGGGTTGCGAACAAAAAATGAAGCTAAAGATCAGTTGAAACGATCTCTGGAGCGAATGCAGGTGGACAATGTTGACTTAATCCAACTGCATAATTTGACCAAGCAGAACGAATGGGACGTGGCAATGGGGTCCGATGGGGCTCTAGAGGGCTTAATTGAGGCTAAGGAAGAGGGGTTGGTCAAGAATATTGGTGTTACGGGGCATGGTACCTTTGCTGCTAGCATGCACCTACAGAGTTTGCAGACCTATGATTTTGACTCGGTACTATTACCTCACAACTTTTCGATGATGAGTCAGGAACAGTATAAAAGTGATTTTGAAGACCTTTATTCGCTCGCCAGAAGCAAGGAGGTGGCTATTCAAACGATCAAGTCGATCGCTTTGAGGCGCTGGACTGAGGAAGACGAAGAAAAGCGATACAGTTGGTATAGGCCCATCACGGATAAGCATCCGCTAAAAAGAGCGGTAGATTATACCTTGAGTGTTGACGGGTTATTTTTGAATTCGTCCAGTGATGCGACGTTGTTGGAGGTTTTGTTAAGCGCGGCGGCTGAACCCGTGCTTGAGCCGAGTAATGAACAGATGCAAGATGATTTTAGGGAGCTGCAGATGGAGCCCTTGTTTGTTCGCGGGGTGTCGGATGATGTATAGAGGAATGTGAATTAGGGGGATTATTTTGAGTCGAAGTGAATCTTGGCAAGTTAGAAGAGTTGCAGCATCACTGGGCGCTGAGGTATTAAATGCTGACCTGTCTGAAATAAGCACCGATGAAGCGGATTGTATTAAGGAATTATTGTCGAAACACAAAGTTCTTTTTTTTCCGGGTCAGTCAATCACAGTGGACCAGCATGTTGAGTTGGGTAGCCACTTTGGTGTAATCGAGTCACATCCAAATTTAAAAAATCCCTATACGGAACATGACAAGGTATTTGAGTTAGCGGCTTCCAAGGGTGGAATCGCTGACGAATGGCACACAGACCTTACCTTTATGGAAGAACCTTCGATCATGTCGGTCCTTCATATGGTAACCTGCCCGGAGGTCGGTGGAGATACAATGTGGACCAACCTATGTCAGGCCTACGAAGAGTTATCAGAACCAATGAAAGACCTTTGTGAGTCCGTTACCGCTTTACATGATGCGTTACCCCATAACCGAACGGATAAAATGATGGTGCATCCCGTAATCAGGGTTCATCCGGTAACAGGTCAGAAAGCTTTGTATGTGAATGAGCACTTTACTCGTCGTATTGTTGAGATGAACGCGTCGGAAAGTGAAATGCTTTTAAGCTACCTAACCCGTTGGGTCCAAAACCCCCGGTTCACGGTCAGATACGGCTGGACCGCAGGCACGATTGGCATTTGGGACAACCGGTGCACCCAACACATGGTTTTAAATGACTTCGAAGGNGAGCGAATCATACATAGGGTGACCATAATGGGAGANAGGCCAGAAGGGGCAACATCGCCGAAGTACAAGCCATGGGCCAGAACTGGAAATAAGTCCGATACGAGTAGACAGGACCGTCAGCTAAAATCCTACTACCGTCAGTAGGCTCAATTTCCTGACAGGAGTTTATTTAGCTGCTATTTCTTGGGGTTGTGGATATTGACCACTTGTATCTGCTCTTTTTGAAGTCCTTCATTAAGAGAACCGGAACGAAAACCGGTCATATCCAAGGTAACATATCGATAACCTAGATCACTCAAAGCTTTGTTGATTTGCGAGCGATGATCCATCGCCTTTTTAAGCTCGGTTTCGATTACCTCTATTCGAGCGAGATCTCCGTGATGCCGAACACGAAATTGGGTAAAACCTAGGGATTCGAGAACTGTTTCTGCTTGCTCTACCTGTGCTAGAAGCTGTTCATCGATCGATGTGCCATAAGGAAAACGGCTGGATAAGCAAGCAGATTGGGGTTTATCGGCATTTTTTAAGCCTAGCTCGTTTGCTAACAGTCTTACGTCTGCTTTATGGAAGCCAGCCTCGACTAAAGGCGAGCAGACTTGATAGTTGTCTGCCGCGACAAGTCCTGGTCGGTGATCTCCCAGATCATCCAGGTTTGTGCCATTGAAAATAACCTCTATGCCTCTTTCTTTACAAATCGTATCAAGAGAGGTGTACAGCGAGGTCTTACAGTGAAAGCAGCGGTCCACCGGGTTCCGCCTGTAATCGGCTTTGCTCAGCTCATCGGTCACTATGATTTCGTGAGATAGATCCCAATCTTTACCGAGTGTCTCTGCAAGATGAAGGTCAGACCTTTTTAGGCTCGCCGATCCGGAAGTGACGGCCAATGCATTATTACCTAGGACCTCTCCGGCTACATAGGCGACCAGGGAGCTATCGATTCCCCCTGAAAAAGCTACTACTGCGCTTTCATAGTTATTGATAACCGATTTGAGAGATTGATATTTTTCTAATATTTGTTCGTTCACTTAGCTAGTCTAAATTTGGTTGATCATGTTTGCTAAATAGCCCGCACCGAACCCATTATCGATATTCACGACTGAAATGCCAGAAGCACAGCTAGTCAGCATGCCCAGTAATGCCGCGACCCCATCAAATGAGGCTCCATAACCGACGCTGCTAGGGACTGCGATCACGGGGCTTTTGACTAGTCCCCCCACTACACTGGGTAGTGCCCCCTCCATGCCAGCTACTACGACGATAACCTTTGCCTTTCTTATTTCGTCTATTCTTGCGAGTAGCCTGTGTAACCCAGCGACGCCAACATCGCTTATTTGAACTGTCTCGCTTCCAAAAAATTCTGCTGTAAGCGCCGCCTCTTCCGCAATGTTGTGGTCGGACGTCCCCGCGGAAACGACTGCTACAAAGGACTTTGTCAGCTCAATTTCTTTTACTTTAATGCGTAATAGCTGAGAGTTCGGAGTGTAGGCCGCGTACTCAGGCAGTGAAGCCGAGAGGGCTGAGTACTTTTCTTCATCGAGTCTTGTAACCAGTGTATTAACATTTTTTTCCAGCAAAACTTCTACGATTTCCATAACTTGTTCGGCTGTTTTACCTGAACCAAAGACGACTTCTGGTGCTCCTGTTCTGCTCTCTCTATCAAGGTCCAACGTGGTATGACCCACGTCATGATAGTAGCTCTGGTCTATTTGAGAGAGAGTTTCTTCTAAATCGATACGCCCGTCTTTGAACGCGCTGAGTATTTCTTCTCGGTTCACTTATGCAATCTGTCTGCTGAGCATTCTGTGCGTTGGCGCACACCACTTGCTGATCTCGATGCCTTTTGGACAAGCATTTTGACAGGGCTCGCCAGAACAAGTTAGACAACTGCTTGCGGCATCACCTAGCAAAGCGTATTCATCCCTCGCGAACTCAAGATCTTTGTAGTCTATTGCGTACATGCGGGTTCGCATGATGTCTGCTATGGGGACTTGAGCCGGGCAAGCACCTTCACAGCTATTGCAGACCTGCTTGCAATAACTCATGCCATTTAGTTTCGTGTACTGCTCGAGAAGATGATTATCAATTGCAGTTATCTCTTGCTTGCCAGAGGCGTCCAGAAATTCATTTATCTCTTCAATGGATTTCATGGTGATGACTAGTGCGTCTACTTCTGGGTTTGAGAGAACCCACTTGAATGCAGCCTGCGCATAGGTTGATCCGTCTTTTTCGTAGGGACGCATATCGTTAAGGCGGGCTCCCATAAGTGTTTTCATTGCGACTACGCCCACATCCATGCTTTTGGCACGACTAATTGCCTTGGGAAGCTCCTCTTGTGTAGCTATCCAGTCGAGTCTTCGAGTTAGCCCTTCGTAGAACTTGGGATCTTGTCCAAAGTTGTAAGCGGTCAGCATAAGATCGATCATGTCATGNTCCAGCGCGTAATTTACGCAGTCAACCAGATAGCCACCGTGCCCTGATATTCCAGTGAACCTGACTTTCCCTTGTCTTTTCGCNNTTTCAATAAAAGACTGCCATTCAGGATTNGCAACGACAGCGACATCGTTAACGGCATGGTTCATGTAAATGTCGACGTAGTCAGTTTGCAGACTCCTGAGAGAACCCTCTAGCCTTCGCATGAGTTCCGATTCGCTAGTATCAGCATCGATCATCGTTTTGGAAACCAAGAAAACCTTGTCTCGTTTCCCTTTAAGAGCGTTACCCAAGACCTTTTCTGCTTGACCCCGTGTGTATCCCTCTGCGGAATCAAAATAGTTAACACCACGATCGATGGCATGTTCAATCAAGTGCTCTTCTCCGGTTCGCAGGCGGCTGGTNCCAAAACTGATGTCTGAAATCTCAAGGTTGGTGCGTCCTAGGCGTCGATAGGACTTAACCTCACCTTGAAAAGTCTTAGCCTGCGATTGCCCCGTCGGCAGGCTCACCGCAGCTGTTGCTAGCATGCCGGCCTTGAGNAAATTCCTTCTATTGTTCATTATCAGNCCCCTTTAATCTGATGCNCGGGTTCTCTTCGTTGAAGCGGTTACGCCGCTTCAAATAGTCCTGCGGCGCCCATGCCCTTACCGATGCACATGGAGACTATTCCGTAACGCTGGTTCCTGCGCTTCAGTTCCCTGAGTACTGAACCGGTTAATCTTGCTCCAGTCATTCCAAAGGGATGACCTATAGCGATAGAGCCTCCGTTGACGTTATAAATTTCATTATCAATGCCTAATCGGTCTCTACAATAGAGGCACTGGCTCGCAAAGGCTTCATTAAGTTCGACAAGGTCTATATCGTTTAGGGTGAGCCCGAGGTAATCCAAGAGTTTGGGTATCGCGAAAACTGGTCCGATACCCATTTCGTCGGGCTCGCAACCTGCCACGGTAAACCCTCTGAAATAACCCATAATGTCCAGCCCCAGCTTCTCTGCTTTCTTCTCTGTCATAANTAGAGCGAGCGCAGCTCCATCCGATAATTGTGATGCATTCCCTGCNGTTACTGANCCATCTTCTTCGAATGCTGGGCCTAGTTTAGTGAGGCCTTCCAAGGTCGTATCGGGTCTATTGCATTCGTCTCGATCGACTGTGCCTTCGACTATTTGCGTTTCTTTGGTCTGTTTATCAACGATTTTGCTCCAGGAAACAGTCATAGGTACNATTTCATCTTGAATAAACCCTTTTTCTTCGGCCGCNGCGTAACGTTGCTGACTCTGCAACGCATACAAATCTTGAGCTTCGCGACTCACCTGGTAACGGCGCGCTACGACTTCTGCAGTGTTACCCATCGCCATGAAGATATCTGGCTTTTGCTCCATTAGTATTGGNTTCTCTGAGTGCTCACCTGGGCTTCCNCGATCCAAACCAGTGATCGATTCGACCCCGCCAGCGAGAATCATCTCAGCGCAGCCACTTGCAATCTGTGTTGCCGCGAAGGCAATGGAATTTAGGCCGGAGGAGCATGCGCGACTGATGGTAGTAGCTGGAACAGTGATAGGAAGCTTTGACAAAGCGACGGCGTGTCTAGCGACATTGGCCGATTGTTCCCCAACCTGTCGACCGCAACCTAAAATCACATCCTCTATCTCGCCAGGATCTATTGCAGGATTACGTTCGAGTAGAGCGTTAATGCAGTGAGCCACAAGGTCGTCAGAGCGGGTAAGATTAAAAGTGCCTCTATGGGCTTTGGCCAGCCCGGTTCTAATGCAATCAACGATAACTATGTTTTCCATTCGATGTCCCCCTTTGATTACTGGGAGCTTAGAACAATTCCATTTTTTTTCAAAGAATCTAGTTGTGTTTTNTCNAAGCCTAAAGACTTAAGAATAGAATCTGTATGCTCTCCTAGTTGGGGAGCCGGTCCTCTAGGTCTGACGTCTGATGTTGCGAATCTCATTGGAATATTAACCGTCGTGTAATTGCCCATTGAGGGGTGCTCGATTTCTGGAAATATACCGAGTTCCAGTGCGTGGGGGTCTTGAGGCACTTCATCNAGGGATAATACTGGCCCCCATATAAGACCCGCTTGATCAAAAATTTCGCCCCATTCGTCTCTAGATTTTCGAGAAAGAGCCTCATCGAATAGNGCAATNAGCTCTGGCATTAATTTGTATCTGGCACTCGAATCAATAAATCGTTCGTCTTCAATCAGGTNCTCAAGGTTTATAGCGGAACATATTTTTGGCCAATAAGCTGCGTCCGGCATCATATTGAAGACTATCCACTTTCCGTCTCCACAAGGGAAACGGTTGGCGCTAATAGCCAACATGTGCTCTCGGTCACGCTTCCTGACAGGCGCTTTGTCAACCGCGGTGACCGCATAGTCGGATGCTTGTGTCCAGACTGCGGTTTCATACAAAGAGGTTTCAACGATCTGACCTGTTTGGGTTTTTTCGGCTTGNCTTAAGGCTGCTAAAATNGACGCGACGAAGGCGAGCCCCGTGGTGTGGTCTCCCTGAGCTGGACGGGCCATAGGAACAATGCCGTCTTCGCCCTCACGTTGAGCATCGTATAAACCAGATCTNCCAAAAAAAGCGGTCACATCATAACCCGGACGCATAGCATCGGGACCAGAGGTGCCATAGCCAGTTAACGTGGCATGGACTAACGAAGAGTTCTCTTTGAATAAACTTTTTGGATCCAGACCGTANTTTTCTTGTCTTGCGATCAAAAGATTACACATAAAGACTTGAGCATTTGAAACCAGCTGTCTAACAAGTTTAGCTCCCTCTTCAGTGTCGATAGCAATGGCTATAGAGGTTTTGCCTCGATTGTCCACGTCAAATTGAAAGTCGTAGTTTTTTATCTCATCAGAAAAATTNTCGCCTTTTATAGGTCTGCTCATGTCCCTCATGGGATCGCCTGTCAAAGGTTCTACTTTGATTACTCTTGCACCCAGATCTGCTAACACAGCTCCCGCACTTGGTGCTGCCATCCAGTTATCTATTTCAACTACGGTTATGTCATCTAAAGGAGCATTCATTAAATTCCCTCTAGCCTCAATCTATAAGGCGGTTTAGTTTGTTCAAACTGTTTTTAGCTTAGTATAGATTCTTTAGCCACTTTAATTCTCTGATTTTTGGAAGAAGATATGGCAGCAGTGGGCGGCTAATGGTCAGAGCATTAACTATCTAAANAGTTTATTTTTTTGAACGGATTTGGCGCTATTAACGTTCTAGCTTTTGATAGCTCCTAGGGAACAGACAAAGGATAAATGAAGTTCGGTATTTGTTATGCCGTAGCGTTAGCTATATTCGCTGCGTACTAGTTGCAGTGAAGCCGAGCCTTTGGTTTCACACTTAAGATTGATCAGTTCCAGTAGGACCTGTTCCGAGAGATAGGGTTCAAAACTGGCTTTCGAAAAAGGTTCTATGTCGGAAAACTCGAGGTCTAATGAGAATCCCTCGACCACCGGCATCAAATTCACTGAACTGACGTTTGGAAGCGCATCTACTATTTCTTGATGCAAGTTGGACTTGTCCTCGCGCTCAGCGTTGACGCCCTTCACTAGATATTGNATACGACATGAGGTTGGCATGTTACNGGNTAGTTTCGTCTNAGTGATCGATCAAATTATGCGCNACATAGTCGCTGCGGTCAGATATTTTGATTTCCACTAGCACAATAGTTTAGATGTTGTGGAGTGACAAATTATTTTATTGCTGATTGTTGAGGCGATTCGCATAGCCAGAAACACAGAGCTCCGACGAGAGAAGCAGAAGCCATAATTGTGAAAGCTAACTGATAGTTGCCGTAATAGTCGTAAAGGATGCCACAGATAATTGGCCCAAAAGTCATGCCTATCATNACGATGAGTGATGAAAATCCCATAATGGTTCCGAAGAACTTTGAGCCGAAATAATCNGCTCTCANNGCCACCATNAGAGGGCCTCTGATTCCCCAGGCTATTCCATGGAGAATNGCNAAGNTGACNACCCAAAAGAAATTGCTCGCAAAGGCGATAGCCAGCAGCCCAAGAAAATGTCCTAGCATGCAGAATACAACCAACTTCTGTTTATTGTATTTGTCCCCGAGATAACCACCCAAAAATATCCCAATCAACTGCAAACCCGTCATAAGTGAGAAAGCGATACTCGCATCTCGAAGTGAATAATTTAGGGAATTAGTGAGGTGAGGAATCAGGTGTGCCAGCATGGAGCTAACAGCTAGCAAAGAAAGACTGTGTCCCGCGGATAACAACCAGAATGACCGCTCTTTTATCGCTTCGCGCCAGGTAAAGCTGCGGACTGGGACTTTATCTTCTGTTGTTGTTTGGCCAGCTTCTTTTTGACCGTAACCGTCGACTGTTAAGCCTTTGTCAGAGGGTCGGTGGTGGATGAGTGACACCAGAGGAAGGCCTGCCGCCAGAATGACTACACCCGAAAGAATAGCCATATAACGCCAACCGAAACTTTCCAACCCAATTGCCATAAGTGGCACGCACAGCCCTCCGAGGGAAAAACCGAGCTGAGACCAAGCGATTGCTTTTGCTCTGTGTTGATCAAACCAATGGACGATAGGAACCATGAGAGTAGCCCAACCGCCGAGACTGCTTCCCAATGCAATCAGTATGAATGCTAAGAAATAGACTGGGATAGTATTAACTTGGCTGAAGAGAAAAAAGCCGATTGCGAAAATAATCAGGCCGATTGTCAGTATCTTGCGAGGCCCAAAACGATCGACAAGCCATCCTTGAATAGGTCCAAGTAGGCCACTCTCAAGGCGAGTCAGCGCAAAGGCAAGGGATAAAATTGTCATGCTCCAGCCAAACTCGGCTTGTAGGAGTACCGTATAGGCTCCGTAGGAGTGCATCCACGTGACAGCAGACAGCCATTGTATAGCCGCGCAGGCTAAGACCATCACCCATCCATAGAAGAGCACGCCACCCGGTCTGAAAACTTCATTGACCCGTGGCTTTAGAGTAGAAAACCATTGGAACATTTTCTTATTCTAAGCCATCTCGATGGTTTGCTGATATATTTGTTGAGTTTGATTTTGGGGCAACGAAAGTTGAAGGTCGAAACGTTACTTCCTTTAGGCAAATTAGATCCAGGGTTGAAAGCCCCAGACGCGGGCCTCGAATACGGTTCTATCGCTTCGGACGCTCAGCTGGTCGATCGCCTTGGTTACCATTCGTTATTAATGGAGGAAACAAAGGATGACCCTTTTCAAATTTTATCGCTTGCTGCGAGCCAAACAAGCAAAGTCAAGCTAGGCACTTCTGTTGCCATTGCATTTGCCAGGAGTCCGTTTACTTTAGCGCAGTCAGCTTGGACAGCCCATAAAATCAGTGGCGGCCGTTTTGAGCTTGGTGTTGGATCTCAAGTAAAGGGCCATATCCGCAGGCGCCATGGTATGCAGTGGCATCCCCCTGGTCCATGGATGAAAGATTATGTGGGAGCGCTGAGGGCGATATGGCGAAGTTGGCAAAATGAGGAGCCGCTCGAATATGAGTCGAAGCATTACAACCTGAATCTAAACGTTCCCTTGTTCACCCCATCTCCAATGGATCATGCTCCAATACCGATCCATCTTGCTGCAGTTAATCCTGGGATGTTCGAGGTGGCGTGCGAAATTGCGGAAGGAGTCCGGTTGCATCCCGTTTGTGGTGTAAAATACATTTCCGAAGTGTTGATCCCTCGTAAAAAAAACAGAGGAACTGGCGAATTTGAGGTCTGCTTGAAACCCTTAGTTGCGACAGCTCAAGACGAGGAGGGGCTGGTCGCTCGAAAGGAAGTCGCGAGGCAAAGACTTGCTTTTTATTTATCGACACCCGCTTATGCTAGAGCTTTTGAGGTGTATCAGTTGCAGGATTTGTGTCAGCAAATGAACCAATTGTCCCGCACAAATCAATGGTCAGAGATGTCAAAGCTGGTAAGCGATGAACTATTGGAAGAGATTGTCATTGTGGCTTTATACGATGAACTCGCGTCAAAGATTAAGGATCGTTTTAGATCAGTCCTGGATCGTATCGAAGTAAGTATCCCAATAAACGATAGGCAGGATGAGGAAGTACTTTCTCAGATCATTGTTGATTTAAGGACTACTAAGTGAATGCCGTTGACCGCAATGCGTTGGTACTTTCTGGGGGAGGTGCGCGCGCTGCTTATCAGGTGGGATGCCTGAGGCAAATTGCTAGAGAAATTCCCGAGTATCGTCCAAAAATCATAACAGGGGTATCCGCAGGCGCAATCAACGCTGTCTATTTGGCGTCTTTCCAGGGACAGTGGTCTAATGCAGTTGACTCTTTGATGGAGACATGGCTNCAGCTCGAAACGAGAAAGGTATACCACACNGACTTGGGTAGGATTTTGCAAAGAATTTTTTTCGTNTTGNGCCGATTTTTNACAGGNGGNCGTTTAGGAGCGAATAATTTAAGAGGTATGGTTGATAANCAGCCTCTAGAAGACTTTTTAAAAGACGTGCTCAAGCATAAAAATACGGTCTTGCAAGGAATTGATGAGAATATTAAATCCCAAGTCTTAGAAGCGATAGCCATCATTGGTACGGAGTATTCTTCAGGNCATTCGGTGGCTTGGGTTCAGGGCGCTGGACAAAATATTTGGAATCGGAGTCAAGTCAAAGCGAAAGCGACTAAATTATCTGTTGATCATGTCATGGCTTCGTCAGCCCTGCCTTTTTTCTTTCCTGCGGTGAGTATTGATGATGTTTGGTATGGGGATGGCGGTATTCGTCTTAACGCGCCGCTTTCACCCGCTATGCATCTTGGAGCTAGTAAAATATTAGCTGTCTCTCCCAGAGTAATACCTGGCAAAGAGGATTCGGAGTTGGTTGAAGAGTATCCATCACCAGGACAGGTTGCTGGAGTTCTTTTAAATTCTATATTTTTAGACTTACTGGATTATGACGCGTTACAGATGAATCGAATTAATCGTTTGCTGGATAAGATGAATCAGGATGAAGCAGATGAGTTTAGACGCGT
>PBUF01000168.1 GCA_002727775.1 Gammaproteobacteria bacterium | reverse complement strand
AGTGTGGTCAAGACCAACGAAGGCGATAAAAGTTGTATCAATGTTATTGTTGATCAAAATAAAGCAAAGGAGTGGGCTGAATCGGAGGAAGTGGGATTGTTTGGTGCTGAACCTCTTCTTTTGGGGCCCCTAGAGTTGTTGATTGAAAAAGACTTCGCCTGTCTTAACCCGAGAGAAGGGAGCGAGGATTCTGACAGCTATCCTAACCCTGCCACCGTTGATGCCAACTAGAAAAAATCCGCCCTCTCATTAAAGTTCTTAAAAAGGTCATCTTGAGAATATCCTACTTCGATAGCGCCTCTGGTTCGAATGTATTCTATTGCGCTTCTGTGTCCTTTTAATAAGTATTTCTCTAGATGGGGGCTTTCACTCACATGAATTAATTGATGGAGGGGTTGTATTCTTAGCGAGTCCCTTGCACAAATTATTGATGAGGCGGAGCGAGCCTGAACCAGAGGCTTCTCCCAACCAAATTTAAGTAATGGTGTATCTCCCGGAGTGCATAATAGCCACTCGGTGTCCATATGAGTTAGCGCGGACAGTATGCCTACCAGTGGACTATTACTCTTGAGTCCGCTATCCGAATCCTTTATGACAACCCCATATTTAGCGTAAGTTTGCAGATCGCGATTAGCGCTGATGAATGATGTTCTTGTTTTCGGGAGAGCTGCTACGACGTGTTCGATCAATGGTTTCCCTTTCCATGGAACTAATGGTTTGTTGAGATTTCCTAAGCGGGAACCTTTTCCTCCGCAAAGAACAACTGTACTGATATTCGATAATGNCTNTGGGTCTGGTGTTTTCAAAGAAAGAGACAACGTCTTATGATTCAGATGAGACCTTAAGTAGGAGTTAACAATATGACAAGCATTGCGTTCCGAAATGTAGAGGTGTTTGACGGACTGGGTGGTGAACCCTTTATAACCGATGTAGGTGTTAAGGCTGGAAGAATCGATTCTATTGGAGAGGTGCCGACAGCTCAGGTCGAGATTGAGGGCGAGGGTTATGTGTTGTCTCCTGGATTTATAGACACCCATGCGCACGATGATGGNGCTTTTATTCGACATCCAGGCATGGAGTTCAAGCTACAGCAGGGAGTGACCTCGGTGGTCAGCGGCAATTGTGGGTTTAGCGCCATACCTTCCAGTCCTGATGTGGANCAGTCGGCGGCAAGTGGAGGAATTCTAGCAGGACTAAAAGGGAATTTTGTCGACTTGGAGGGTTACTTTGCGACGGTTCTTAGTAAAGAACCCTCAATCAATAACATGATGCTGGTTGGACATAATACAGTGCGTTCATTGGTACTTGGAGATGCAAAAAGAGCGCCCACTGCAGCTGAGCTAGCTACCATGCGGGATCATATNCGATTGGCTCTCGAGCAAGGTTGCTGTGGTTTTTCAAGTGGACTGATCTATCGACCCGGAAGGTATAGCGATACCGAAGAGGTTGTCGAACTNGCAAAAGTGGCTGGCGAATTTGACGCGCTGTACACCACGCACATGCGCAACGAAGGAGATAAATTGCTCGATGCGGTAGACGAAGCGCTATTGATNGGTAAAGAAAGTGGATCGCACCTTCATATTTCTCACCATAAAGCCGCGGGTAAAGCGAATTGGGGCAAAGTGAGTCAGTCTCTAATGAAAGTAGAGGAGGCTCTTGTGAACGGACAAGCNGTAACGCTGGATGTCTACCCTTATACNGCGGGGAGTGGTCGAATGATCGAATACTTCAATTTAGATAATCCAAATGAAGAGCTCGCGCGAACGATTCGGATCGCAAGTTGTCCGGCAAATAGGTTATATGAAGGTCGGATGTTGGTAGATATTGCTGAGGCAGAAGGCAAGACGATGCCGGAGATGGTGCGCTCCGTTCTCCTGGCGCCTGAAGGAGATAAAACCTTGTGTATCCAGTTTGTGATTTCTGAAGAAGATGTCGAAACAAACATTAAGCAGAGAGACATGATGATCGGTAGTGATGGAATACCAGATCTGAAAGGGCGGCCGCATCCTAGATTGTTTGGCACTTTTCCAAGGGTATTGGGTCACTACGTGCGAGAGAGAAAGTTGATAGGATTGGCCGAAGCNATCAGGCGGATGACCTCTCTTCCAGCNCGTATTTTCGGTATGAAAGAAAGAGGGAGAGTCGCGGAAGGCTATCACGCAGATCTTGTGCTCTTTGACTCTGGATTAATCGCAGANCAGGCGACTTATGATCAACCGATGCTGCCGCCAGTGGGAATTAAAACGGTGGTTGTNAACGGGGAGATNGCGTTGTCAGATGGAGNGGCTACAGGGNCNGGAAGTGGCAGAATGTTGCGCTNCAGGNATGATTCTTTTAGTCCCAGATAAGCGTGTTAGAGTTGTATGATTCCAGTCACTTTTGGTTGGAATGAAAAAAATGAGGCGAAAAAATGAGTTTTTTAGATAAAAGCATCAATGACCATGTGATGATCTTAACTATGTCCAGTCCTGAGACCCGCAATGCGCTTACGAGTGATGAGCAATTTGGAGAGTTTGAAGACGTTTGCGTGGAGATAAACGACGATAAATCCGTGAGAGCGGTTGTCTTGACGGGCGAGGGTAGTGCGTTTTGTGCCGGCGGTAATGTTAAAGATATGAGGGAGCGCAAGGGCCTTTTTAGCGGAGATCCATTTGACCAGGCTGATGCCTATCGCAAAGGGATACAGCGCATACCACGAGCGATCTATTCCCTAAACGTGCCAGTAATAGCCGCGGTTAACGGACCCGCGGTGGGAGCCGGTTGCGATCTGGCGACCATGTGCGACATACGGATAGGTTCTGAAAAAACTATGTTTGCCGAGAGTTTTGTAAAACTGGGTATTATTCCTGGTGATGGAGGGGCTTGGTTTTTACCGAGAGCCGTTGGCTACTCGAACGCTTGCAAGATGGCTTTTACTGGAGAACCGATAGGAGCTGACGAAGCACTTGCGATGGGCTTGATTTCGGAGATTGTTCCCGTCGACCAATTGGTTAATCGAGCACGAGAATTAGCCNCAAGCATTGCGCAAAACCCTCCACATGCGGTCCGGCTCACCAAACAGCTGATGAGAGCGAGTGAAAATGCGTCGCTAGATGAATTGCTGGACAAGTCTGCGGCCTTTCAGGCAATCTGCCATGCGGAACCCGATCATAGAGAAGCCGTTGAGGCGTTTTTTGAGAAACGACCGGGGAAGTATAGGGAATCTTAATTAGAACGAGAGACAATCCAGGGGAGTAGGAAATTGACGAATCTAAAGTGTGTATTGGCTGCGATCAGCCTTTTGGTGATGTCATCAGGTCTTTTNGCAAAATCATTACCNCAGACCAAAGCGGAACGTGTGGGTATGTCNTCTGAACGCCTTGATCGTATAACCGCGATGACGCAAAAGTATGTTGACGAAGGTAAGCTGGCGGGCGTAATCACTATGGTCGCTAGAGACGGTAAGTTAGTTCATTTTGAGGCTGTCGGTAATAAAGGGGTGGACGATGCTCGACCCNTGGAGAAAGANGATTTATTTCGAATNTACTCGATGACCAANCCGATCACTGCAACCGCAGCAATGCAGCTCTATGAACANGGNAAGTTCCANATGAATGACCCTGTTCACAAATTCATCCCCGAGTTTAAAAACCTTACGGTCTTGAATGANCAGGGCGAGCAAGTTCCTGTAAAAAATCACATGACGATGCAACAGCTACTTTCTCATACCACTGGTTTGTCTTACGGCTTTGATCCGGTTAATGATCCAGTGGATAAACTCTATGGTGAGGCGAAATTATGGGAACACGAAAACCTTGATTCGTTAATGGAAACTGTTTCCAAACTACCGCTAAAATTTGAGCCTGGAAGCGCTTGGCACTACTCAATAGCCGTTGATGTCACTGGTGCGGTAGTAGAGCGAATATCCGGTCAGTCGTTTGACGAATATCTGGATGAGCATATCTTCACTCCTCTAGGAATGGAGGATACATTCTTTCAGCTTCCGCCTGAGAAAAAAGAGCGGTTCCTTCCTAACCATTCTTGGGATTTTCAGAATAATCAGCTGGTGACTGTAGATTTTAGGCAACTCGCTGCTATGGGGATGAGCGAAAATGCCGCCATGTTTAATTATGATGAAGTATCCCTTTACTCGGGAGGGGGTGGTCTGATTTCAACAGCTATGGACTATCTCAAATTCGCCGAGATGATGCGAAATGGTGGCGAGCTCGACGGAGTCAGAATCCTTGGTGAGAAGACAGTTAACTATATGGCGAAAAATCACCTAACGGCGAGCATTACCGCAAGTGGCACTGGAGAGTCCCCGGTATCGATCCTGGGTCAAAGAGATATGGGGGCAGGGTTTGGTTTGGGATTTGGCGTAGTAACGGATACGGTCAAAGCCGGTGTGGTCGGAAGTAACGGCGAATTTAACTGGGGAGGCGCCGCTGGCACCGTTTTTTGGATAGATCCTGTAGAAGAGATAGTGGTTGTTGGGATGATACAACTGATGGGCTCACCCTGGTCTCTGCGCTCAGATTTGAAAGTGGCGACCTATCAGGCAATTACCGAAAGCTACGAATAACTTCAGAGTATCGAAGTTCCAATGCCTCTCTCGTCCAATCAGATCGAAACATACTGGAGAGAGGGGTACTTGGTTGTTAAAAGGCTTGTCGCTGAAAAACAGCTGGATACCTTCAGTAGCAGGTTTGAGGACATCATAGAAGGGCGTGCCCATCTCAGTCCGATGATGAAGGTCATGAAAGACGTCATGATTGTCAAAGGACATTTGAAGTCAGACGATCCCATCAAAGAAGTTAATAAACTATTTTCTCTTGAGAATGACCCGGTCTTCTCAGAATACATCTCGCATCCAGAGTTAACTTCAGTTGTTCGAAGTTTACTAGGGCAGACTATTTACAGTTTGGCCAGTAATGTGTTTAACAAGCCCCCTGAAATTGATGGGCGGCATCCGATGCACCAGGATTTGAGGTACTTCAAGCTTCGGCCTGCTGACGAAATTGTTGGCGTATGGACATCGATTGGAACCGCGAACAGAGAGAGCGGCTGTTTGTCGGTCATAGCCGGTTCCCATAAGCTCGGCATTCAGGAACACACTCTTCCAGAATGGGATTATATCAATCACGGATTTTATGGAATTCAGCATCTCGATCGAGAGCAAAGAGTACACGTCGAAATGGGCCCCGGTGATACGCTGCTGTTTCATCCCTTATTAGTCCATGGCTCAGGGTCAAACCGAACCAGCTCATGCAGGCGCGCTATTTCTGTTCATTACGCGTCTGATCTATGTGTATCAGATAACAAAAACTGGCGAGAGACTGGGCTAACACGAAAAATTGCGGACTAACTCAGATAGAGTTAAGTATCAATCAAGCCACTTGATACATCTTAGCATTTCCTCGTCGAACCCATGGCTGCGATAAAGGGATCTTGCGCGTTGGTTATTTGCAAAAACATGTAGGGTGAGAGTTGTAGCTCCTAGATCTTTGACCCTGTCTTCGGTTCTTTGTAATAGTCGTCGACCGAGACCCTGTCCTCGAGCNGGAGGCGCTACGACGATAGCTTCAAGATGGGCGCTTGGCTGATGGCTAAGCATCTCTGCGCGCATTGTTACTAGAATTAAACCCGAAATTTCNTTGCTTGAATTAATGGCGACATCCGCAAAGGTTACTNGTGTTTCTTTGTCCAAGACGGATTTCANGAGCTCGGCATCNCCCTCCCANAGATTATTGGCAAAACGNCTGACGGGAATGTCNAAATCGGCAAGTTGCGGGAGGAGCTTTAACAACGCATCATAATCGCCCGGCTCGGCTGGTCTGT
>PBUF01000167.1 GCA_002727775.1 Gammaproteobacteria bacterium | reverse complement strand
CAGCACGAAGTAAGGAAGCTCATTGCTGGTCCTTCTGTGTTTATCTGCGATGAATGTGTAGAGCTTTGCAACGATATCATCCGTGAAGAAGTTTCCGAAACGAAGGAAGAAAAAGAAGACTCCAAGCTACCGATTCCACTAGAAATCAATAACATCCTCGACGAGTATGTGATTGGTCAGGACCACGCCAAAAAGGTGTTATCTGTAGCCGTTTATAACCATTACAAGCGACTAAACTACTCGGGCAAAAACGACGATGTAGAATTGTCCAAGTCGAATATTTTGCTCATCGGTCCAACCGGAAGCGGAAAAACGCTTTTAGCCGAAACTTTAGCCAGGCTGCTAGACGTGCCCTTTACTATTGCTGATGCCACGACCCTGACTGAGGCAGGATACGTGGGAGAGGACGTCGAGAACATCATTCAAAAGCTNTTGCAGAAGTGNGACTATGACGTCGANAAGGCNCAGGTNGGTATCGTTTATATAGATGANATNGATAAGATTTCCAGGAAGTCGGANAACCCTTCAATCACGAGNGANGTTTCTGGTGAGGGAGTNCAGCAGGCGCTCCTAAAATTAATCGAAGGAACCATAGCTTCTGTGCCTCCTCAGGGAGGGCGGAAACACCCGCAGCAAGAATTCTTGCAGGTCGATACATCTAATATCTTGTTTATCTGTGGTGGTGCGTTCGCGGGTTTGGATAAAGTTATCATCGAGCGGTCTGATAAGTCGGGTATTGGCTTTGGAGCGACTGTGAAAAGTGAAGACGATCACAGCAGTATTGGAGAGACACTCCGATCCGTGGAACCAGAGGATTTAATACGCTATGGCCTCATTCCTGAATTTGTCGGCAGAATGCCAGTCGTTGCGACTTTGACCGAATTGGATAATGCCTCGCTCGTTAGAATTCTCACTGAACCAAAGAATTCTCTGACCAAGCAATACACCAAGCTGTTTGAAATGGAAGACGTCGAAGTCGATTTTCGGGATGACGCATTAGTAGCTGTCGCTCAAAAAGCTATGGAGAGAAAGACAGGAGCCAGAGGTCTCAGATCGATTCTAGAGGCTGTTTTGTTAGATACGATGTACGATTTGCCATCCAGTGACACGATCAGCAAGGTAGTGATCGACGAAGGTGTCATCACTGGAGAAAGCGAGCCAATGCTTATCTATGAGGGCGGCGAACAAGCTAAGGCTGCGCCCGAAGACTAGGCTACTAAACAGTTTTTTTTGGTTACTCAATTGAGGTTGACCTATGGCGTCTACTAGCGTGACTCTCGATTCATTTCCTACAGTACCTCTCCGAGATATGGTGATCTTCCCTCAAGCGGTTCAGCCCCTTTTTGTTGGTACCGAAAGTTCTATTAGCGCTTTGGACGCAGCTATGGGGTCGGATAAAAAAGTGCTATTAGTAGCAAAGCGTGATGCGGACAAATCAGACCCTAAAAAGAAAGACCTATTTCAGATAGGAACCATCGCCACGATTCTTCAGCTACTGAAATTGCCTGATGGAACCGTCAAAGTATTGGTTGAGGGAGAAGCTAGAGTCTCAGTGAAAAAGTTTGAGTTCGGAGAAGAATTCATTACGGCCCAAATCGAGATCTTGGGCGATTCCGGATCGGAAGATATAGAGTCAGGGGATTCTCTTCTTGACGTCTTCGAAAAATTTGTCAGCCAGAGTAAAAAAATACCACAAGAGGTCTTGGCTTCGTTGTCTGGGATAGAATCTTTATCCCGCCTTGTTGATTCGATAGCGGCACAAATGCCCCTGGACGTCTCGGTCAAACAGCAGCTTCTAGAAGCGACGGACTTAGGTGAGCGGAAAAATCTATTGTTGGGTTTGATAGATGCGGAGCTGGAAATCTTAGAAACAGAAAAAAAGATACGCAGTCGCGTCAAAAAGCAGATGGAGAAAAGCCAGCGCGACTATTATCTGAACGAGCAGATGAAAGCCATACAGAAAGAGATGGGTGATGGCGAGTTAGCGGAGACTGATGAGTTAGCTGATCAAATTGAAAAGCTGGGATTGCCAAAAGAGGCNAAATCTAAAGCGCAGTCCGAGCTCAATAAGCTCAAAAACATGTCTCCCATGTCTGCTGAAGCATCTGTGGTCAGGAGTTTCCTTGATTGGATCGTTGCGATCCCTTGGAACAAAAAATCACGGTTGAGGAAGGATTTAAGTGCTGCGCAGAAGATCCTCGATGAAGACCACTATGGTTTGGAAGAGGTCAAAGAGCGAATAATAGAATTTTTGGCCGTGCAGAATCGAGTCAAACAGGTTAAAGGGCCAGTTCTTTGTCTTGTTGGGCCTCCTGGAGTGGGTAAAACTTCTCTTGGTGAGAGTATTGCTAGGGCGACTAACCGAAAATTTGTTCGCATGTCGTTAGGAGGTATGCGAGACGAGGCAGAGATTCGTGGCCACAGACGAACTTACATCGGTTCGATGCCCGGAAAGATTTTGCAAAAAATGTCAAAGGCGTCGGTGGTCAATCCTTTGTTTTTGTTGGATGAGATCGACAAAATGGGAATGGATGTTCGGGGAGACCCTGCTAGCGCTTTGCTTGAGGTTTTGGATCCTGAACAAAACAATACTTTCAACGATCATTATCTAGAGGTCGACTATGATCTCTCAGATGTGTTTTTCGTCTGTACATCAAATTCCATGAACATTCCCGCTCCCTTGTTAGATAGGATGGAAGTCATTCGACTTCCTGGATATACGGAAGATGAAAAATTAAATATTGCAAAGAAATATCTTGTCCCGAAACAAACTAAGCTCAATGGTTTAAAGCCTGGTGAACTTACAATCTCTGATGCCGCTATAACGGACATCATTCGGTACTACACGAAAGAGGCGGGAGTTAGAGGGTTAGAAAGAGAGATAGCGAAGGTCGCTCGCAAGGTGGTTACTGAGAAGGAGTTGGGCCGTAAAGCTCAAAAGATCAGTGTCAGCGAGAAGTTATTAGAAAAATACAATGGTGTACGTAAGTTTAGTTATGGTCTGGCTGAAGAGAAAAATGAAGTGGGGATCGTGACGGGCTTGGCNTGGACTCAGGTGGGTGGTGAGCTNCTAAACATAGAAGCNGTAGTCGTNCCNGGNAAAGGACGGCACACTAAAACGGGTTCTCTTGGNGACGTGATGCAAGAATCCATACAGGCGGCTATGACTTTTGTGCGAAGTCGTGCGTCCTCGCTTGGATTGGCTTCTAATTTTCATGAGAAAAAGGATATCCATATCCATGTTCCCGAGGGCGCAACCCCAAAGGATGGCCCTAGTGCCGGTATTGGGATGTGTACGGCTTTGGTTTCAGTTTTAACAGGAATTCCGGTTAAAGCAGATGTTGCTATGACGGGCGAGATCACCTTGAGAGGTCAGGTGCTTCCTATAGGTGGGTTGAAGGAAAAGCTTCTAGCGGCTCACAGGGGCGGAATTAAAACCGTCATTATTCCCGCCGAAAATGAAAAAGATTTAAAAGAAATACCAGAAAACGTAAAGTCTAACCTGGATATTGTATCCGTGAAATGGATGGATGAGGTTCTGTCTCTTGGTCTTGAATCTGTGCCTGTCGCTAAATCCTCAACTCGTAAATCCGGGCGTAGCAAAGAGGGTTCAGCGTCCCAAAATTCATCCTCTACGCGGAAAAAACGAGAAGATATTTCGGTTGGTGTCAAGACCCATTAAGTCTGAAAACTATTGTTCTATATGGGTTGCGCGGTAGCCGACCTATTGGTATAAAACGTCGTGAGCTACATAAGCTTTGTTATCAACCGTATAGCGAGTATCTTTATTTGAGCGAGGTTATTGTTTATCAAACGCAACAAATCAATATTCTCCCCACTTCGAGTGCGCGCTGCTTTTTTTAGGGGCATATAGTGAATAAAAGTGATTTGATTAATGCGATTGCGGATTCGGCGGATCTTTCCAAGGCGGATGCAGGAAGGGCTTTGGAAGCAACAATAGATGCGATTACTGGTTCTTTGAAGGCGAATGATTCAGTTTCTTTGGTGGGCTTTGGCACTTTCCTGGTACGCGAGAGAGCAGCAAGGTCAGGTAGAAACCCTCAGACTGGTGCTACGATTCAGATATCAGCAGCGAAAGTACCCGCTTTTAAGGCAGGTAAAGGCCTTAAGGACGCGTTGAACTAATAGGTCTGTGTTCTAGGGAAGGGCGCTCCAGAAGCGCCCTTTTTTTTATGCTCTATCTATGTCGAATTAATTTTATGGTGCTTCAGAAATGTTACAAGAATTGAGAAACCAAACCCAAAGTCTAGGGTTTAAAGTATTAGCTGGCGCTATCATTGTTGTACTTACTCTTTTTGGGTTTGGCGCTACCAACCTCTTTTTAGCTTCTGACCCCACTATTGCGGCGATAGGTGATTATGAAATAACCGAGACTGTTCTTGAGAGAGAGACTGAGAGAGAGCGCCGAAAATTGCTTTTCCAGGTGGGTGAGGATTTTGATCCTAATAGCATTGATCGTCTGAAATTACGCGAGTATGCGTTAGAACAACTGATAACAAAGGAAGTTCTTTTTCAAACAGCTGAAAATCTCAATATTCGAACGTCAAAGGCATTGGTTGACCAAAGATTGTTGGACAATCCTGTCTATCAGAAAAACGGCTTGTTCGATGAACCTACTTACCTTCAGCAGGTACAAATGCTTGGGTATAGCCCAATTCAGTTTGTAAATGAATATGGCAGGTCGCTCAGCGCTGAATTGTTAAGAACGGGTATTGCGAGTTCTAGTTTTACTTCGGATTGGGAAGTTGAGGAAGCTATAAAGCTACTAACTCAAAAACGAGACGTTGCGTATCTTTTGTTTGGTTTGGAGAAATTTAAAGAAGGAGTGGAAGTTTCAGAGGCAGAAATAAAAGAGCGCTATGACGAAGAGCTGGATCTGTATATGACAGATACATCCTTAGAATTAGAGTATCTAGGTCTTTCTGTGGAGAGCCTGACTAGTGATGCTAGCCTAGAAATATCTGAAGAAGATATCTTAGGAGCCTGGAAGGATGGTCAGGACGAGGCGATAGAAAACGCGCAACGAGCGAGCTCACATATTTTAGTGTCGATTGACGCAGACCGAACTGAACCTGAAGCTCTTGAAGCAGTTAATTCCATATATCAAGACTTGAGTGAAGGGGCTGATTTCGAGGTTTTAGCCAAGGAGCTTTCAGATGATGCCGGGTCTTCGAGAGCAGGCGGCTCCTTGGGTTTGGCTGGNAGAGGAGTGTTNGCTCCTGAATTTGAAGAAGCTCTGTGGTCTTTGGAAAAAGAAGGGTCTATTTCACAGCCGGTCAAAACAGAATTTGGTTATCACATCATCAGACTAGATAGTCTTCAAGAAGTGGATTACCCAGGGTTAGAAGAATCGCGAGGCGACCTGATCGCCACTTTAAAAGAAGAGTTAGCGCGGGAGCTTTTTGCTGAAAAGATGCTTGAATTGGAGCGACTTTCTTACGATGAAAGGTATAGTCTTTCGGAGACTGCCAAGGAATTGAAGGGCTCAGTTGTTGTCGCTAACGATATCACCATGGATAACCAGGGTGAACACAACGAATGGCTCAGCGATCTTGATCTTTTGGATAGTCTTTTCGATGAGGCTTCGGTGGTGGGAGAGAACGGGCCTATGTTTGAGATAGGTGACGATAAAGCAGTCGTGGTGAGGGTCGTAAGTCGGTCAGAGCCAGAGCCCATCGCGATAGAAGAAGTCTCGGAAAACATCCAAGAATCAATTAGAAACGAAAAGGCCGAAATTGCGATCTTGGAAGCGAAGGCTGTTGCTTTTNATAAACTCATCGAGGGGGTTTCTGTGACGGAGGTGGCAAGTGAGAATGGTCTNCGCTGGTCGGTTCATGAGCTAGCCGGTAGAACTGGCAATCAGGAAATTCCTCAGGAAATCTTAAATGTTGCCTTTGAACTGCCCAGACCCGCTGANTTAGAGAAATCAGTTGGAGAGGTAAGCCTGGCCAATGGAACGGCTATAGTGACTGTTACNAGAGTACAAGATGGGGATCCTATGGCTCTTCCTGACGAAGAGTTAGCTCAAATCAAGGAAGGCTTGAAAACCCGAAACGATCGGGTGAGCTTGAATAGCTTCTTCATTGCAGCCCAATCTGAGGTCGGTCTTGAGCGAAACTAGTCTTTTATCTTTATATGCCTTTGATGTCTAGGGTACCGGNTAAATGACGATTTGGACGCAGAATATTGGGCGAGAAATGCTCGTTACTGAGTTGCCCGTTATTGCTAGTTTATCGTCTCTTATGCACGGAGAGAGATTTCTGTTGCTCAGCGACGAACCTGCTGTTGTCGATTCTTTGAGCTGTCAGGTTCGACGGGATTTATTTTCTAGTTCTGACGCTATTCAGAAGATGGCTAAGTTTGTTCCAGCGTCTGAATCGGGAGTTCTTCCATTCAAAAGCCAGTTTTTTGATGGCATTGTTATCCATCATGATCTTGAAAAACAGAGCGACCCTAGGCAGGGATTGAGGGAAGCTGTGAGAGTTCTAAAACCTGGCGGCAAGCTGTTACTTATCGGTTTTAATGCCTTCAGTTTTTATGNNCTGAGGAGCTGGTACTCCAAATTTGTTTCAGACGATTTTAGTGAATATCGTTTTCTGAATCCNTTCAGGCTTCTTGATTGGTTTGCTCTGCTCGACCTTGAATTAATTGAAACACCTAAATACGGGGGGCTGGGNTTTCCGATTTCTCTAAATCTGAAAAAGGAAAACTACTTAACTAAATTTCGTGTTGGAGCGCTGGCACCCAATTTGGTCAGGTATCCTTTTGGAGGAATTATGTTTATGTTGGCTCAAAGAAAAGACCTAGTACGCAACATGAATTTGATTAAAGAAACTCGTGTAAGACACTTAGTGCCTGCAGCTAGCTTTAGAACGACCAGCTAAGTACTTTTTTGGAGCGAGTAATTAAAGTCGATATTTTTACCGATGGAGCGTGTCGTGGAAACCCGGGGCCTGGAGGTTGGGCAGCGCTCCTTCGCTATGGCGACACCGAAAAAATGTTTTCTGGTGCTCAGGAGCAAACTACGAATAACCGAATGGAACTTATGGCGGCAATCGAGGGTTTGGAACAATTAAAAAAACCTATGGATGTTGTTCTNACCACTGATTCCCAATATGTAAAGGATGGAATCACTAAGTGGATCGATGGGTGGAAGAAAAAGGGTTGGATTACNTCACAGAAAAAACCTGTTAAAAACGTCGACCTTTGGAAGCGATTAGATGCGGCTGTTGCCAACCACTCTGTGGAATGGAAGTGGGTCAAGGGGCACAGCGGGCATACGGAAAATGAAATGGTTGATCAGGCAGCCAANATCGCCATAGATAATCTTTTAGTAACAAAATGAGGCANTTGGTACTAGATACAGAGACCACCGGATTAGAAGTTGGTCTTGGACACCGGATAATCGAAATTGGTTGTGTAGAGCTTGTTAATCGACGTTTAACAGGGCGTAATTTCCACAAATATATTAATCCAGACAGAGAAATTGATGACGGAGCTCTAGAGGTTCATGGTATCACTCAAGAGTTTCTTTCAGACAAACCCCGGTTTGCAGATATATGGGACGAATTTAAGGAATTCTTGNAGGGCGATGAATTANTTATCCACAATGCTCCCTTTGATGTTGCATTTTTAAACCATGAGATCGGACTACTAAATCTGGGCTTGCCTTCCATACAAGATCAAAGTTCTGTTGTGGATTCCTTGGCGCTCGCTCGGGAAAAACATCCTGGACAACGTAATAGTCTCGACGCGCTATGCAGAAGGTATTCAATCGATAATTCTCAGAGAGTCTTACATGGAGCCTTGTTGGACGCTGAGATTCTCTCTGATGTGTATTTACTGCTTACCGGAGGNCAGGGAGGTTTGTTTGATGTGGCAGAGGAGACTAAGTCNGAAGATCATGTCGATAAGGTGATTAACGTAAGTGCCACTNACTCGCAAAGTTTAAGTGGATTTCTTGAANTAAAAGCCAGNGAAAGCGAAGTGAGAGAACATGAAGAATTTCTCTCCTTTATTGAGGAAAGAAATTCTAATGCTNCGATCTGGCGCTCTTCAAGCGANCCCGACTAGTCCGNNTTATAAGATATATGTGACTGCAAGATAGCCTGTNACNCCCATAGTTATGGTGTAAGGCAAGGCCATCTTTACCATCGTCATATAAGACAGACGAATCAAAGGGGCCACAGAAGAAGTCAACAGAAATAAGAAAGCGGCTTGGCCGTTTGGTGTTGCCACGCTGGGAATGTTGGTTCCCGTGTTGATCGCAACCGCGAGTTTATCGAACAAGTCCCTTGATATATCGCCATTGGTATAAGCAGTATGCACTTCTCCAATATAGACTGTCGCGACGAATACGTTATCGCTGATAGCCGATAGCAAGCCATTTGCTATNTAGAACATCCCGGGTTGTTGTGCCTCTGGCAGACTCAAAACCCAGGTTATGACTGGCGAAAAGAGATGGTTGTCGTGAATCACACCGACTATGCCAAAAAACACGACTAGAAGAGCAGTAAAGGGCAGAGCTTCTTCAAATGCGTGTCCTAGATCATGCTCTTCGATGACTCCGTTGAACGCCGTTTGAAGCACTATTATGGTAAGACCAATTATGCCGACTTCGGCGACGTGGAAAGCTAGGGCAAAGACTAAAAATACGGCGCTAATGGCTTGGATGACNAGGCGCGCATTGTCTTTAGCTGTTCGGCTTTTGCTTTGGTGCTCGTCAAACTCCACTAGTATTTCTCTGACGCGCTCGGGTAAAACNTTTCCATAGCCAAACTTTTTAACGATTTCTAGTATGATGCAAGTCGTCAAGCCAACTACAAGAACCGGCATAGTCACCGGNGCCATGGTCAGGAAAAACTCGATAAAGTCCCACTCTGTGTAAGTTGCTATCAAAAGGTTTTGGGGCTCTCCAACTGTCGTGCAGACACCGCCAAGNGCAGTNCCCACCGCNGCATGCATCATTAGATTTCTAAGAAAAGCCCTGANCTCTTCAAGATCGGCNTCATTCGCCTCTAAAATTGAGTCGTCGCTCCCGTGTTCATGNTCATCAGTAAATTGCTTGCCTGATGCGACCTTGTGGTAAACCGAAAAAAAGCCGACAGCGACGCTAATGATTACGGCGGTCACAGTCAAAGCATCTAAAAACGCAGATAAAAAGGCCGCCGTAAAGCTGAAAAGTAAAGACAGCAGAATCTTGGATCTAATTTTTAGGAGGATCTTTGTGAAGGTGAAGAGCAATAGCTCTTTCATGAAGTAAATACCCGCCACCATAAATATGAGTAGCAGAATGACAGGGAAAGCCGCAAGGATTTCGTCGTACACGGTTTGCGGACTCGTCATACCCAAAACGACGGCTTCGATCGCGATTAGGCCTCCAGGTTGCAATGGATAACATTTCAAGGCCATTGCCAAGGTGAAAATAAACTCCAATACGATCACCCATCCGGTCACAGTGGGACCTGCTATCAAGAGCAATAGCGGATTGATCAATAAAAATAGAACAACCGTTTTTTTATACCAGTCTGGTGCGTGCCCAAGAAAATTTTGCCAAAACGAATTCATAGCCAGGCCGTTCATAATCTTTCCCCTCGAGTTAGTACTGTTAGGTGTCTAGGATACGCAGTGTCCTCAACTAGACAGGATCCTATTCTTTTCGACTAATGCCTTCTAGTCAAGCGGGCGTAAATAGTTACGTTAGCGTACTATGGTGGTGAATAGACAAAAGCAGGAAGTAATAGGATGTGGCCAAAGGATCTCGACGATTTTGAACCTCTAACTAACGATGAGGAGGGATTAGATACTGGAGACGCTCTATATTTTGCTTTCAAAGGCGACCAGCTGATCTGTAAAACTAGTTCAGGCGTTCCAGAGCCCATAACCGCCGATGACTTTCGCTGGTTTGACGTGGAAACCTCGAGTAGGCATTTGTTGGGGCGTTTTCGAGGCGTAGGCTGTTATGCACTTGGCGTCGAGGGAAGTTTACCTGAAGGCTATAGCCTGACTGGCTTGAGAGGTATTCTGGGCCGTACCGCTATGGAGACCTTTTATCTCGCGGGACGGGCATTACAGACCGTTGAATGGCATAACACTAATAAGTTCTGTGGACGTTGTGGTGCACCTATGAGTGAACACCCTCAAGATCGCGCAAAACTTTGCGAAAGTTGCGGATTTATTGCTTATCCTCGCCTATCACCTAGCATTATTGTTTTGGTTACCAAGGGCGAAGAAATGCTTTTGGCTCGGAATGCAGCCTGGCCAAACGGCATGTTCAGCACATTGGCGGGTTTCGTCGAAGCCGGTGAGAGTATTGAACAAACAGTGCACAGAGAGGTAATGGAGGAGGTGGGCTTGAGGGTAAAAAACCTCAAGTATTTCGGTTCTCAAAGCTGGCCTTTCCCTAATTCCTTAATGCTCGGGTTTCACGCTGAATATGACTCAGGGGACATCGTTTGCCAGCCAGGGGAGATCGCAGAAGCAAAATGGTT
>PBUF01000166.1 GCA_002727775.1 Gammaproteobacteria bacterium | reverse complement strand
CTTAGTCATGACCTCGAGTCTGGGCCTTTCGTCGAAGTAATCAATTTACATAGCCCTCTTCCAGGCGAAGGAGCCACTCAAATCCATGTTTACGATAAGGACAAAGAAGCACTGTTTGCCAGAAGCGTAGCTTGCCTTGCAAAACAACAGCTATCGATCATGGATGCTTCAATTAACACGAACAAAAACGGCATCTGTTTTGACACCTATACCGTTCTCAATCAAGATGGCGAGCCAATCGAGAGCTCATCAGCTCGAAGAGCAGAAATCAAAGAAAGCTTGATTGAACAGCTCTCTAACGCTAATTCTGAATTTTTTGAAGCCAGAATGAATAGTCAAAGAGTCACGAGGCAGCTAAAAGAGTTCAAGACAAAGACAAAGGTTCAGGTCTCAAACACTCAGTCTTCTTCTGATCTTAAGTTACGCATCCTAGCGGCAGATCGTCCAGGGTTACTGGCGATCATAAGTCGGATACTTCTTGAGCACGAGTACACAATATCAACCGCCAAAATCGCAACCCTTGGCGAAAACATTGAAGACACCTTTGTCATACAAGGAAAATCTATGGAGACACCTCTTGATAAATCTCTTATGTCAAAGCTTGAACAGCAAATCGCTTCTAAAATCGACCAAGCCTTACATCTTTAATGAGAATCAAAGGAGAATATTAAGCAATTGAACTCTAACCCAAATCTCAGCAAGCTGATGGCTTACCCTTTCGAAAGGCTAAATAATCTCCTTGCGCCGTTAACACCAAACTCTAACGCCACTCCAATTTCCTTGTCGATCGGTGAGCCTAAACATCACCCTCCTGATTTTGCGTTGGAGATCTTATCTGATCAAGAAAAAATGCGAGCACTGCTTGCAACGTATCCTTCAACAAAAGGAACACCAAAATTAAGGCAATCGATATCAACTTGGCTCAAGAGTCGATTTTCACTAGAAGTCGACTATGAAGCCGAAATACTTCCTGTTAATGGAACAAGAGAAGCACTATTTTCGTTTGCCCAAGCCGTTATCTCGGACAAGACCAATCCAATCGTAATAATGCCAAACCCTTTTTATCAGATTTATGAGGGCGCTGCGCTACTAGCGGGCGCCTCTACGTTTTTTTGTTCCAGTTTCGAGACCAATAATTATCTACAGGACTTCGAGTCTATACCGTCAGAAACTTGGAGAAATACGGAGCTCATCTATATATGCAGCCCCGCTAACCCAACAGGCAAGTCACTATCGGACGGCCAAATAGAAAAACTGATAGACCTCGCCCACCAATATAATTTTACCATTGCATCCGACGAGTGCTATTCAGAAATTTACTCAAGCAGTCACAATAAACCAAACAGTCTCCTAAAAATCAGTGAGAACATAGGCAACAAGTCCTTCGAGAAATGCATCATATTTCATAGCCTGTCAAAGCGGTCCAACCTGCCAGGTCTAAGAAGCGGTTTCGTAGCAGGCGATAGTAATCTACTAAAGCAGTATTTTTTGTATAGAACCTATCACGGTTGTGCTATGGGCGGTCACGCGCAAGAAATCAGTGCGTTGGCATGGAGTGATGAAAGCCATGTCAACAAAAATCGAGACAAGTACACAGAGAAATTTTCAGCCGTAGAGAAGATTCTAAAAGATCACTACAAATTGTATCGACCCGAGGGCGGTTTTTACCACTGGATTAAGACCCCAATAGATGACCAACAGTTCGCTGCGAGGCTAATGGAAACTCACAACGTGAAAGTCATGCCCGGTTCCTTTTTATCGAGAGAAGATAACGGAGAAGACCCCGGACTTGACCACATCCGTGTTGCATGGGTCAGCGAAAAAGAAGAGTGTATAGAAGCCGCACGACGTTTAGTCGAGTTTGCTCGGGGACTTTGACTATTTGTGGTTAACTAGATTATTAGACGATAAACTTTCGGTCTTGATAAGGGGTACAGCTCAATGACAAAGCAAGACTTTTTCGCTCTTGGTATAGGGCATAAAACAACGAACAATAATCAACAAACTATTGATTGTTTTTTCCCCAGTCCCATTTTCAGTGCCTCATCCGAAGAGGTTAAAGCGCTAAGCAACTATGCCCCAGGAACTAGCGAAATTAGCCCATCAGAAGCACTGAAAATCAAACAGACAATATCACCACATCTAGTGCCTGATGCACTAATAGAGACTGATAAGCCATTGACCATGGTTTACCTGCGCCAAGATAANCTTATTGATTCGGTAGAAGAGGCCTANCTGAAACTACACCTTCTATCTCATCGGCTTACNCTTCCTAACACCCTNAACTTAGGACNACTGTTTGAACATTTACCAACTGTTGNCTGGACTAATTTCGGGCCNATAGACGCTNCCGAAATCAACNANCGAATAATCGANCATAGAGTAAANAACNAGCATCTNGAGATTTATTCAGTCGATAANTTCCCTAAAATGACAAATTACGTGATACCGCANGGCGTACGNATNGCTGACTCNAGCAGAATTCGNCTTGGCGCTTACCTAGGCGATGGCACAACNGTCATGCACGAGGGNTTCATTAACTTCAATGCNGGNGCTCATGGACCCAACATGGTTGAAGGTAGAATATCCCAAGGNGTTGTAATAGGTNAGGGAANTGATCTTGGAGGCAGCGCAAGCACNATGGGAACNCTATCAGGNGGNGGAGAAATTCGTATTTCNATTGGCAAAAACTGCCTNGTTGGCGCTAACGCGGGAACCGGGATACCNCTTGGCGATCGTTGCACTATTGAGGCAGGACTNTATATCACCTC
Organism: Gammaproteobacteria bacterium; assembly: GCA_002727775.1. GTDB lineage: Bacteria > Pseudomonadota > Gammaproteobacteria > Pseudomonadales > Azotimanducaceae > UBA4421. The sequence goes on along the minus strand of PBUF01000166.1, from coordinate 8,797 downwards.
GGGCATGGTGATTTCAGTACTGGATGAGAATAACAAAGAAATAAAAAAGGTGAAGGCAAGGGAGCTGGCTGGGGCTTCAGACATGCTCTTTATTCGAAACAGTCAGACAGGACAGATCGTCTGCAAAACCAATAATCAAGCGATCGCGCTTAACGAGGCCCTGCATAAAAACAACTAGATCTGGATGCAATTTGCTCGAGCCACCTAGGTTGGCAACTCTCTGTTGCGGATAGACTTAAAAACATATGTCCACTAGAAAATCGATTGTTCTCATTTGTTTCCTGGTAGTAATCCTAACAATATGGAGAATGCCAGCGAGCCTNGTCACCAGATTCCTTGCGAGCAACCCTCATACCCCTATTACCCTACTTANCACTTCCGGGACCTTATGGNATGGCAGCGGGAGGATTAGCAACAACGCAATNAGAGAGGTGAATATTTCNTGGTCAATTCCGATTTTCGATATTTTACTTCTGAGTCCATCAGTAATATGGAAGCTGGATAACAGTGATTCCGTTTTACAGGGTAAATCATCAATTTCAGACAAAAAGATCACTACAGACCTATCGGGAACAATTGGGTCCGCCTTTCTCAACCGAATTTTCTCCGAGTACGATGTTCGTTTAGATGGATCGCTTAGCGTTGAGAGCCTTTCCGTGGTCACCGATCTAAGCAAGAGTTTCTCAATAAATCAGTTAGATGGCCTCGCAATCTGGACTGGAGGAGAAGTCACATACATGCTTGCTAAATCACCAGTCACTATTATGAGTCCAGTTTTTGAACTTGAGCTGTTTAACAAAACACCCAGCATAATCGACGCTAGACTTAATAGCCCTAATTACAGTTTTCCTCTACTGCTAGCAAGCTTAACTGAAAGAGGAAACCTCAACGTAAAAGTCACCAAGGCTTTTACCGAGATTTTCGGCAATAAATGGCCAGGCCAAGAGTCCGAAGAAAATATCGTTCTCGAATTGGAGGAATATATTTTCTAATTATGATCTATCAAACGTAAATTATTTGTATTAAGTCGGCTCATTTGAATTAGAATAAATACCTGCTTCGCTAAATCGTGAACACGTTAGTCGAACCCGGACGATAACATGGAAATAACCCTTAACAAGATTAAGCCGAAGATCTATCTTAGTTTGAAGTATCTCATAATCTGCTTTACCGCCTTGTTCATAGTCGACACAATTTGGTCGCTTATTGAACCACCGAATATGACATCAAATACCGAAACCTTCAGGCCAAAAGAAGACCAACTATCCAACAAACACTCAATTGATATAAACCAATTAGTCAACAGAAACCTTTTCGGAACTTCTGATAACAGTAAAAAAGAAACCACCGATTACTCGAAGCCTGCGACAAAGACCCAATTGCCGCTCACGCTACTTTCGGTGTTTGCAAGCGAGTCCAGAGAACGTTCTGCTGCCATAATCTCTCAACGCGACCAACCGCCAAAAAGGTACAAGATCCAAGACACGCTACCAGGTAACGCAACGTTGATCGAAATTATGAAGAACAAAGTCATATTTATTCGTGCGGGTAACCGAGAAGAATTGTCTTTTCCAGAAGTAAAAGATTCATTTGCAACGCTTAAAACCACTCAAANAGAGAAAAAAACTGNTCAACGAATCGCAAATCNAACNATTAACCAAGAATCAANNTCAGTTTCTAGACCAAATCAGGGNCCTTCGGGCCGTTTCCCAAGCAACACNAAAGACNAACAACAGGAGTCAANACNTAGATCAGAGGGTTTCGAGAGTGTTAAAGCTGTCGTTGAGGCTCAGGAAAATCTTTCCTTCAATAAGCAGGGAGGTATGATTGTAGACGAAAGCATTAACAGCACTTATTTAAGGCAAACGGGCCTGCAACAGGGAGATATCATACTGTCAGTGAACGGAAAACCTACAAACCAAGTGGGCAAAAGCAAGCAGATGATTCAAACTCTATTGGCTGAGGGCTCAGCCAGGATAGAGATCCAAAGAGGATCTCGCAGATTCTTCATCACAGCATCAATTCCCCGGTAGTTGTAAAAATTCATGAAATCCAAAGTTTACCTTTCTTTCTTCATCTTCACAGTTACAGCATGCCTTAGTGTTTCAACCGAAACTCAATCGCAAGAGCCGACTTGGAAAATAAACACAGCTAAAAATATTGATATCCATCAATTTATCAACCAAATTTCAAGTATCACCGGCAAGACTTTTGTCGTCGATCCCAAGCTGAGAGGACAAGTCACTGTTATCTCCGACGCCCCACTCGATAAAGATGGCGTTTACGAACTCTTTCTTAGCGTTCTTCGCCTACAAAATTACACCGCCGTCCCTTCTGGCAATTTAGTCAAAATTCAACAAAGTGCTACAGGAAAACAAGCACCCGGGCTAAGTGGCGACTTGGAGTCACTCGCACCCGAAGGACTGGTTACAAGGGTCATCCGAGCCCAAAACGTTGAAGCCACAGAGCTCGTCAAGATATTAAGACCGCTCATTCCTCAATATGGACACATCGGAGCGGTCGTAAAATCCAACATACTTATTATCAGTGATCACGCAGATAACGTCGCCAGACTAAAAAAACTTGTCAAAGAAATTGACATAGCAGACGAAGAAGAAGTGGTGATGTTACCTCTCAAAGAAGCTTGGGTAGGCAACGTCGTAGCTTTGCTGGAAAAGCTAGCCCCAGAGCAAATAGGTAAGGGGGCAACCGGCCCACAAAAAGTGCAGATCATTGCCAATGAACGCAACAATTCTCTTGTTATGAAAGGCAATAAACGCCCCCTCACCGAAGTCATTAGATTGGTCGAAAAGCTGGATAAACCCGCGACAACGGCAGACTCTACGCAAGTCATCATATTGAAGTATGCAGATGCAACGGAGGCGGCCAATATTCTGAATGCTTTAATTACTGGAAGACGCAAAACCGAGGAATCCGAACAACAATCAGAGGAGACAATAATACAGGCTGACCCTTCGTTAAATGCAGTCGTTGTTAGAACTGACCCAGGTACTATGGGCGAAATCTTGGACATCGTGGAAAAACTCGATATTCGCAGACCTCAAGTATTGATAGAAGCTGCCATCGTCGAAGTTTCTATTGATGAAAGTAAAAAAATTGGTATCGAGATGGCTGGCGCCGATGCTCGGGAAGGTAGCGTTCCACTGATATCGACAAGTTTAGAGGGTGTAATAGGCTCACTTATAGGAGGCTTACTCCCTGAGGGCGAATCCGATCAGGTAAACGTTCTGTCGGGTTTAGCAAGCGTTTCCTCACCAACTCTAGCTGCCGCAAAGATCGATAGAGACGCTATATCATTCGGGGCAGTGGTTAGCGCGCTAGCAACAAATTCCGACGCGAATCTACTTTCAACTCCAAGCATACTTACCTTAGATAATCAGGAAGCGAGAATCCTGGTGGGTAGAGAAGTACCTTTTAGNACGGGTTCTTTTACGACAACCGGCGATGGAACCAGCAATCCATTTAATACCGTTCAAAGAGAAGATGTGGGAGTAGAGCTCACCGTGACACCACATGTACACAACGGTTCAGAAGTACGGCTTGAGGTAGCTCAACAAATCACCAATGTCATCAACACGCCAGTTGGAGGCAATGCATTTGCAGATGTTGTGACTTCCAAAAGAACGATCGAGACCACTATTCTAGCGGAGGATCGACAGACCATCGTGCTTGGAGGTCTAATTCAAGATGACATTAATATCTCAAACAATCGAGTTCCTTTCGTTGGTGACATTCCTCTGTTTGGCAATCTGTTCAAAGCTAGAGGAAAACAACAAGTCAAAACCAATCTTCTGGTTTTCCTCCGTCCGACGGTTCTAAGAACGCAAGACGACGCAGAGGATCTTTCGGCGTCCAAGTACAACTCGATCTGGGAGGTCGAAATCGAGTCTACAAACCATCAAAGTTTCGACGATTTATTCAAGGGCATTAGACCTTGAACAAATAAGAATTGAGTGAAGGAACTTTTTTATAAGCTGGTACGTTCTGCAATAACCCCATTTTGCACACCTAAATACTTTGGTTCTCTCCCGCATCTAACTGACACCCACATAGTCTATGTTCTGCCCCACCGATCAGTCTTCGACCTTGCCAGTCTAGACATCCTCGCCAGAAAACTATCACTAGCTAGGCCAGTGACAGATTCCTCGAAAAAAAATCAAGAAATAGCGCCTAGTATTCTTTATCTTTTTCGAGGATCACTTTTAACCAAGGTTCGTCCAAGCTTTGCAAGTGACTTAGAAGATTGTTTCAAGCTCACAAAACACTCACAACAAAAAGTTGCATTTATTCCTTGCACGGTCTTTTGGGGAAGGTCTCTCGCTTTCAAAAAAGCTAAAACGAGCATATGGCCAACTCATTGGTCTCATCCTGGGTTAAGAAAAAAGCTGAATAATTTATTCTTAACCTGGGGCGACACGTGGATACATTTCGGTGAACCAATCTATTTGGACAATTTAATCGAAAGAGAACAAATCGCTCCAATATCTCAAAGACGACTAGCAAGATTATTGAGATCGGCAATCCAAAATCAAAAAGCAACGACTCTTGGTCCAAATTTCGAAAACAGAACTGAATTACTTAACTCAATTGCTACCAGCAATGCAGTAAAAGACAGCTTAACGAATCATCCTGATCAATCTGAAACCCTTCCAAGAAAAATTGCGGACTCGATNGCCTCGAATATGTCTTACCCNACGATAAGAGCTCTGACCTTTCTACTAAACTGGTTTTGGAACCGAATATATGAAGGAATAGAGCTCNCAGGAATCGANAAAGTTAATGCTGTGTCCAGAACACACTCCCTAATTTATGTGCCCTGTCACAGAAGTCATGTCGATTATCTTTTACTTAGCTTCCTGCTGTTTCACAAAGGCCTGATGATTCCCCACATAGCAGCCGGTGATAATTTGAATATTCCAATANTAGGAAGAATACTTCGCCAGGGAGGCGCATTTTTTATGCGCCGCTCCTTTAGTGGCGACGAGCTTTACTCGCANNTTTTCAAGGAATACCTCTATCAAACATGCAATCGAGGNCACTCTATAGAATTTTTCCCTGANGGCGGCAGAAGCCGAACTGGCAGACTCCTGTCTCCAAAACTTGGGTTTCTCAAAATGTGTGTTGAGAGCCACGAACGAGGACTGAGTAAGCCTGTTGCTTTTATCCCNGTCTACATAGGTTATGAAAAGATTATTGAAGGGGCTACCTACGTTTCAGAGATGAGAGGCGCTCAAAAAACCACNGAGAGATTGAGCGATATTCTGATCAACTTAAAGCTAATAAAACAAAATTTCGGCAAAGTTCAAGTAAACATAGGACAAGTCTTAAAACTTGACGAGTGGACAGCCGAATCAAAAACACCAAACCAGAATTCAACTGAATTTCTAGCTAGAAANATTATGTGCGCTATCAATGACGCGGCGACAGTTAATGCCGTGAATTTGGCTGCGTTGGTATTCCTAGGTACAGCGAGACAATCTCTAGACGAAGAAACACTCAAAGAACAACTCGAGCTATATATTAATCTGGTAAAAAATCTCTATNACAGCGAAACNCTAACTAACAANGTAGAAGATGCAAATTCAATNATTCTACGTCTAACCTCNCTTGGACTNTTAAAAATGGATNTCGAGGAATTCGGTCAAGTTTTTTATCTTGAACCGTTTTCAGCAGTCTTGATGACTTGGTATCAGAACAACGTCATTCATCTTTTTTGTCTTCCATCCCTCATCGCAAATCTAATTGCCNNTAGACGCTTACCAATNAAAAAAAGTAAGCTTTTTGAAATATTGACCCTNATTCTNCCNTACATGGAGNGAGAGCTATCNACACAATTTGACATCAACGACNCAGAAAAAGCNTTGTCATTTCTCGTCGACGANGGTCTTATTGACCTCAACGAAGATTCAATAAAAGCNCCTAATCNATCGAAANCCAGCTTTANAAATCTCAAATTAATTTCNAGGATTATGTCGCCNACAGTGGAGCGCATGTTCATCATCCTTGATTTGATCGTGAAAGAGAAATACCAAGCTGANACGATCACCCTTGCNGCAAANAATATAGGNCAAAAANTTGGGAGGCTTTATGGAATCAACTCACCTGATTTNTATGACNTATCGCTATTCGACAACTTCCTANNAGAATTGAGTGATAGAAAAGCCATTACAATATCTAAGGATGGCGTGATAANGGCAAGCCACCTGATTAACGATATAGTCAGACACGCCGAAGGCGTTATATCTACAGAGATAAGGCAGGCGATAATTCAGGAAGCTTCTCCCCGATAAACGTCGAATCTTACTAGCTTCCCATGAATCGAAAAATTCGGCGTGCCTAACTGAGCGTCATTTGCTTTTCGCTTTACAACAACCCTCTCACGAGACACCCTCTTNGCGATTTCAATTAGATNNCCAACATCCTGACTAGTCTCAGAAAANAGAGCCCTAAGGTGCTGCAATTCCAATGANGGAAGGCTTNTTTGCCTAACACTATGAAACATTGGGTCCAAATATACNGTATCCCATGAACTCGNAGTTTGCTCGAGAATAGGAATACAGTCTTGGCAGCTAGTCGAAACATTTTCCATTCCAAAAACCTGTTCTCTTAGAATCAACCAGATTAATGGGTCTTTTTCTAAAGAAGTTAATTTATTCTCGGTTAATGCTAAAACCATAGTGTCAGCGCCAAAACCCGAAAAACAGTCTAATATTGAATAAGTCTTTGAAAACCGTTTTGCCTTAGGAATACANGCCCTTACAAGATTAGAAATAAAAGGTTTTAGATGTCTTTGGTCTCTTTTTACATAAAGGGGTTCGGCGAAGCCAGGCGTAATAAGACCAAGTCCTTTACCGGACAAAAAAAGAGCTCTTTCATTCCCAAACTCTTTCATGTTGGAGAACTCACGAATCTCGCAATAGTCTCTAAACCGATCTAACTCGCTCTCCATAACCCGCTCATAATATAGCTTCACAACCATCCTATTACTCCGGGCAATGATCGACCCTCACCGAAATCACGAAGATTTAAGCGACTATCTGTCGACTGTCTTAACCCAAGGAGAATCTCCTTCTAAATAAACGGGCAACGCAAACTCAGGAGCCCTACTCATGCCCTCAAGATCTAACCGCTCCATCAAATCGAGAACCGATTCAGCTTCTGGACGTAATGCCGAATAAAATCGGTCAACTTCAATATTGACAAGCCAATCTGGTTGCTGGCCGACACCGTTTACTTGGTTTTTGATTTCCATGAGCCATTCTGGTTCTAGATCAAATAATTCTGGTGCACGCAGCACCTGCACATCGCGCGATGAAATTTCATACTGCGCCAAGTAGAAAAGATTCTTCCGACTTTTAATAGACACCCACCAATTACTTACTGACAAACGCTCAAATGCTGTCATCGCTAGAACCATCGGACTTTGAATAGATAGAACCTTTCCACCGCTTGCAAAAGCTAAAGCTTGTGCAATAGCAGCGCCTATTCGAACACCCGTAAACGAGCCCGGTCCAGCACTAAACCCTACCAGGTTAGTTGAGAGGCGCTCGATTCCGTTTTCCTCATAGAGCCTATTCAACATAGTAAGGACATGCTCGTTGTGAGCTTTATTTAATAGTCGACTCTCAACGAAGTCTTTTCCCTCCGATCGTAAAGCGAGGCTACAATAGGGCCCAGAAGTCTCTATAAACAATGTGGTACTCAATTTGGTCACCAATAAAAATTTGCTGTCTATTTCAGAAGCTTTGACAAAAATCAAAGAACTCGTCGTCCCCGTGCTTCAGACAGAACCTATTTATCTGGATTCCGGAGTGGGTCGAGTCTTGTCGGACGATGTATTCTCTCCAATTCCTCTACCCTCTTTCAAGTCATCTGCCATGGACGGTTTTGCTCTTAGACTCAGTGATTGGGGTAATAGTGAGGACAAAACCTTTAATATTGCTGGAGTTAGTCTGGCGGGCCATCCACATTCAGGCCGGATTAAGCACGGTGAATGCGTTCGTGTTTTTACGGGAGCTAAAGTTCCTGACGAATGTGATCAAATAATACTGCAAGAAGAAGTAGAATTTGCAGACAAATCGATAGTCCGTTTTCAAGACCACCAGCCAGGTGAGACATATGTGAGGCCAGTCGGTCACGATATCGACAGAAATCAGCAAATCGCAATGAAAGGACAAGAGCTCAATCCAATTTCACTATCCAGGATATCAGCTTCGGGTGTAAATAAAGTCAACGTTTTTAGAAAACCGAAAATAGGAGTTTTGTCATCAGGAGATGAACTAGTCTCGGCCAAAACTCCGCATAGAGAACTAAAAGACGGTCAAATTTTTGAGTCTAATAAAACTTTTTTGCTCAGATCTCTGGAAAAGCTCAACGTAGAAATCGTGGACCATGGCAGTATTGGAGATTCTCGAGAAGAAACTGAGCAAGCTCTAAATGCTGCCGCGAAGTCATGTGATCTACTAATAACGACTGGCGGCGTATCGGTCGGAGACGCCGACCACATAACAAAAACGATCCAAGCACTGGGTTCTTTGGACTTCTGGCGTCTTAACCTCAAGCCTGGTAAGCCCCTAGCTTTTGGAAGTATTAGAGATTGCAAAATACTAGGTCTTCCAGGAAACCCTGTTTCAACTATTGTGACGACATTACTTCTGGCCTATCCACTAATTGAACACCTTAAAGGTACTAAACCTAAAGATCCTCTAAAAGTTAAAGCACGAACCAAAACGAAAATCCTACACTCTGCTGGGAGAACAGAGTATCAAAGGGGTTT
>PBUF01000165.1 GCA_002727775.1 Gammaproteobacteria bacterium | reverse complement strand
AGAATGAGGAAGCAGAAAATCGATGACCTCNGNCTTNGCCTTTTCCTTTTNTTCTCCCTCTTTCCANTCTTCAATNAATAATGACTCCCNCACCANNTCNNCAACGAAACGGGACGCCGATTCAGGGTGATANACGTCANTACCCATCAGNACGCACATNGGAACTTGANTACTCTGNAAAAAATCGTCCTCAACACTGAATAAAACTCTCTCACCGCCNAACATGTTTTCCCTCAGCCCTCTNAGGGCCTCANCACTTGCAGGTCCTTGGTCTGATTTANNATCGCCAGCCCAGTTATCGAACATNGTATAAAACTCTTCTCTGTTGTTNTCCCTACCAATAGTTTGAAAGACAACNCAAGCTTTGATTCTTGCTTCTGCTTTCTCGAGCAATTTAAAAATATAAGGGCCTCCGATACACATTCCCGCAACCATAAACTGGTCTATTTCTAGATGATCCATCAAATCTATCTGGTCCTCTACGTAGGTGTGCCAGCCGTCCTTAGCATTTATCGTTCCCTTTGAATTACCAGCGTTTCTTTGGTCCATAGCTATGACCCGAAAAGAACCTTGCAACTCGTCTAGGGGATTCCAAGGCGCGGCAGACCATGCTTGTATGGATGATTTCATACCTCCAGGGGCAATCAACAGNATCGCTGGNCCTTCTCCTGCTTCCTCGTAATAAATCGAAGCNCCGTCTTTCTCGAAGACGCTCAAAGCTGAACCCTGTTTNTTGTTGCAGACATNTTTTCCCTTTGCGGTGAATTCCGATGATTNAGTCTAATAAGCACAAAAACAGATTTNGTTTAAATTAGAAAGGTTTTTATTCAGAGTATAAATTCACAAACCAGCCAAATTAAAACTGGAATTCCGGCATGGTCACCCTAAGTCCGTCTAATTCTTCGGACACCTCTACCTGGCAAGATAATCTGGAATTCTCTTGNCTTTCAGGATTTAGGTCTAGCATCGACTCCTCCATTTCTCCAGGAGGTCCNACTTTCTCTAACCAATTTTCGTTCACCATNACATGACAAGTAGCGCACGAACATTCTCCTCCGCAATCGGCATCGATNCCTGGGACTAAATTATCAATAGCTGCCTGCATCAATGACACCCCAGTCTGAGAGTCAACCACGTGCTCGGTTCCGTCATGTTCAACGTAGGTAATTTGAACCATCGTAATACCTTAAAACTTCTTAATTTATAGTCGCGCACAAAGTATACAAAACTATNCCGGATCGCAATCTATTGCTTAAANAACTCAGAGNCTTATTTAACATCTATANCAGCGCATTGATGGNTATCGCNAGCTCATAATCTTTCGCGGTAACTTTGTTACCCTCATCATGTGTACATAANCGAATATGCACTGAGCCATATGAATTCGACCAATCTGGATGATGTTTGTGTAATTCGGCAACTAGAGCNACCCTTGNAATGAAACCAAAGGCTTCTGAAAAGTCGTTAAACTCAAAAGTTCTATCCAACCCTTGGGGTGTCTCTTGCCAACCAGGNACANTCACTCTTTACCCCTGCATAAGCTTACTAATGAAATTGGTGGAGCCAGGGAGGATCGAACTCCCGACCTCGTGAATGCCATTCACGCGCTCTCCCAGCTGAGCTATGGCCCCTTGAGGAAATCTTACCATCGGCAATTCGATCAATCCAAGATATCAATAGAGAGATTTAACTGTCCGCAAAGAAATCTGCCATTTCCTTTTCGAATTTTTTCCTTTTCTTGCCAGACAAACCAACTTCGTCCATGGCAGTTCTAAACCTACTGATTGTCACGCTTTTACCCATTATAGCCATTGAATCAAAAGCAGGCAGGGANTTTCTTTTACCGCTAATTGCAACAAATATAGGTTTCATGAACTTCTTGAAATCAATATCAAGATATTTTGCACAACGAGTAAANAAGTCGAAAATAGTATCTTTTTGCCAATCTTCGAGCTGCTCTAGTGAAGAAACCGCGATATACAATATTTGGCTAACCAACTCATCAGGCAAATCAGTAAATTCAAAATCAGAAGAACCAATGCCTGGTATAGCGCCCAAAAGATAATCTGCTTTACCGATTACCTCATCNAACCTTTCTATACGGTCNCGAACCAATGGTACGATCTGATTTATCTTTTCCGGATTGGCCATCTGACGGATTAGCTCTTCAACAAAGTCGTCATGAGATAGATTTCTGATATATTGNCCNTTGATCCAACTGAGTTTTTTGAGATCAAATATCGGNCCTCCGGTTGAAATACGATTTTCATCGAACTNCGAAACCATTTCTTCCAAATCAAATAAATCGCGTTCATCGGGCATGCTCCAACCCATCAAACAAAGATAATTGACCAAGGCTTTCGGCAGAAAACCCGAATCACGATAGAACCCAATGCTTGTGGGGTTCTTCCTCTTTGATAGCTTACTCTGATCCGGATTACGCAAAAGCGGTAAATGAATAAGCTCCGGCATGGGCCAACCAAAATACTCATAAAGTAATTTATGTTTCGGTACCGAGTTTATCCACTCTTCGCCCCTGATCACATGAGAAATCTCCATCAGATGGTCGTCCACGACAACGGCCATATGGTAGGTTGGCATACCGTCAGCTTTAATCAGCACTTGCATATCGACTTGCTGGTATGGAATTTTAATTTCGCCCCTGAGAAGATCAGTAAAGACTGACTCTCCCTTTTCAGGAACGGCTAGTCTGATTACGCTGCTCTCACCTCTGCGTTTTCTTTCTTCTATTTCGGATTCGGTGAGGCCAAGACAGTGGCCATCGTAGCGAGTCGTCTCCTTGCGTGCTCTCTGATCGGCTCTTAACTGGTTTAGTCGTTCGGCGGAACAGAAACAATGGAAGGCCTTCCCTTTTGAGACTAATTCGTTAGCGTATTGTATATACAGATTTTTTCTTTCGCTTTGCCGATAGGGCCCNAANTCNCCNCCACANTCCGGNCCCTCNTCCCANNCCAAACCNANCCANTTGAGGCTNTCTANAATCGCCNNCTCTGATCCNNTCGNACTNCTNACCTGATCTGTATCTTCNATNCGAAGAATAAANGAACCACCGTGCTTTTTAGCAAAAGCCCAGTTNAANAGGGCCACGTATGCAGTGCCGAGATGGGGGTCACCAGTAGGAGAAGGAGCTACTCGAGTTCTTACTTTCAATAAAAGCTACTCTATNAAAATCCCATCTTATAAACATCGTTAGGGATCAGCGGGTAGGTTATTCCCGCAATTTTTTGTACGACCCTTACAACCTGACAGGAATANCCGAACTCGTTGTCGTACCAAACATACAAAACCAAACGATTATCTTTAACGATAGTTGCCTCNCCGTCGATGATGCAGGCGTGACGATTGCCAACNAAGTCTGANGAAACCACTTCTGGNGAGTATGTGAAATCCATTTGTCTTTGCATNTCGCCGTGGATACAACTTTCCCTAAGGTAATTGTTAACTTCCTCTACTGTTGTTTCTCGGCCAACTGTCAAATTCAAGATCGCCAGAGATACATTTGGGGTAGGCACTCTAATCGCGTTGCCAGTTAGTTTTCCATCTAATTCTGGCAACAACTTTGTCACAGCCGAAGATGCACCGGTCTCTGTGATAACCATATTTAGTGGCGCGCTACGACCCCTGCGATTACTCTTGTGATAGTTATCNATCAGATTCTGGTCGGGNGTATACGCATGCACAGTCTCCATATGCCCNGANACTATCGAGAATTCTTCNTTGATCGCCTTNAAAGGAGGAACAATNGCGTTCGTCGTACAGCTAGCGGCAGCGATAATCTNNTCTTCAGCANCAATCAAATTNGAATTAACGCCNGACACGACATTCTTCAAGTCACCCTTNCCTGGAGCGGTTAAAACAACTTTAGCCACGCCTTTACTATCGAGATGCTTAGATAGCCCATCTCTATCCCTCCAGACCCCTGTATTATCAATCAAAATCGCTCGACTAATGTCGTAGTCCTCGTAATTNAGCTCATCAGGCGAATTCGCATACAAAAATCGGATCACATTTCCATTCGCGATAATGCAGGAATTTTCTTCATCTACTCGTATTGTCCCTTGAAAACTTCCATGCACCGAATCGCGTCTCAATANACTCGCCCGTTTAGCTAAATCGTCGGCTCCTCCTTTGCGAACGACCACTGCTCTCAACCTGAGCTGTTGGCCACTACCAGTTTTCTCTATCAACAGCCTCGCCAATAACCGACCAATACGACCGAAACCATAAAGCACTACATCTTGCGGCTCGTTTAATGGCAACGCATCGCTGTCGATCACATCCTGACATTCTTTTTTAACAAAACTAGCAATGTCGACTTGTTGGGACTCCGCTTCTTCCATGTATTTTGTAGCAAGCTTACCCACGTCAATATGACTAGGGCCTAAATTCAACTTCGCCATTTCTTCAAGGATAGGATGACTCTCAAACTCTGATAACTCATTTTGTGCCACTTGTCTGACATAACGGTGAGTTTTCATGATCTGGGTAACGCTTTGGTTATAGAGCGCGCGACCGTAGCAGTAGGTCACAACGTTTTTTCTATATAAACTTCCTATAAGAGGGATCATAGCCTCCGCTAAGGCTTCTCTTTCCTTCCAGTCTGGAAAATAGTCAGCTAAGTTATCTAGAGCCACATTAATTCCTTAAACAATCACAAGACCCTCTACAGGTTCATCCCAGCCTGTTACGACGCTTAAAAAGATAAACAAGTAGACCCTTTATCTAAGCGGGTGATTATAGAAAATCTAGAGAAGGTACAGCCAGCAATAATTTCAAAAATATCGAAGGATTAGCGCAGACTCTGATTAACTTGCTCTAAAGCCTCTTGTCCCGGGCACAAATCCGCCTCAACAAGTTCGTTTAGGGGCCGATTTACCGTTTCCAGAACGTCATGGCAATCAGAGGATTCAGGGTCCACATATAGCAGTCCAGTCACAACCTCACCATGTTCCTGTTGTCTTTGAACATAATTCAAAGCGCCCACTCGATCATAAGGGTCATAATCAGCATCGACTTTGTGCAAGTTCAACATCGACCCGTCAGGCATTCGAACTTGGGTAGAGGTTCCTTCATCATAATCTATAGTAATCTCAGAACTAGGTGCTATCAGGTCAGCATCAACCACATTGAGGTTGTGCTCCCTAATAAATTCATAACTTTTTGTCGATCCTTCATGATTATTAAAGGCTACACATGGAGAAATCACATCAATGAAAGCTATTCCTTTATGCTTGAGCCCAGCCTTTATCAAAGGAACAAGCTGCCCTTTGTCGCCAGAAAAACTTCGTCCGACAAAACTTGCCCCCAATTGAAGAGCCATACTGACAAGGTCTATCGGTTCATAGAGATTAGGAACGCCTTTTTTGCTTGTAGAACCTTTGTCATTTGTAGCGGAAAACTGACCCTTTGTTAGACCATAGGTACCATTATTGTCGACCAAATAAAGCATGTTAATTCGGCGCCTCACAATATGAGCGAATTGCCCTAACCCAATCGAGGCACTGTCTCCGTCTCCAGAAACTCCAACACAATAGAGCTCTTTATTCGCCAGGTTTGCTCCTGTCATAACACTCGGCATGCGACCATGCACGGAATTAAAGCCATGCGATTTATTTAGAAAATAGCTTGGAGTCTTTGATGAACACCCAATCCCTGAAACTTTCGCAAATCGATGCGGAGGAAGAGAGAGCTCAGAACAAGCCTGGACGATAGCAGCACTGACAGAGTCATGACCACAACCTGCGCAAAGAGTAGAGACTGAGCCTTCATAGTCTCTCCTAGTCAAACCTATCTCGTTTAGAGGCAACTTGGGATGATGAGTTTTAGGTTTTAGTACAAAAGTCAATTTGAGACCTCCGATAATCGAGGGAGTTTATTGGCTTCGTAATAATCAGATATTTGTTCTTGAATAACATTTGCTGACATCGATAAACCTGCATAATACAAAACAGAAACCAGCTTCGACGGATCAAAATCTTCCTCATTGATTAATAAAGTTCTCATCTGCGCATCCCGATTTTGCTCTATGATGAATACCACCTCATGAGAATTAACAAAGGAGACAACCTCATCACTGAAAGGGAATGATCTTACCCTGCAGGTATCAAAGCTAATCCCCTCCTGGCGCAGCATGTCATGCGCTTCTGGCAAAGGATAGGCTGTTGTACCGTAGTATATGACCCCAACGTTTTGATTCTTTGACACTATCTCCGGCCCAGGAAGTATTGACTTGGCGGTCTCCCACTTACTCAACAAACGTTCCATATTTTTTTGGTAAGCCTCGGGCGACTCTGTATACGCCGCAAACTCATCACGTGATGTTCCCCTGGTGAAAAAAGCTCCTTTTTCNGGGNGGGNTCCAGGCANGGTTCGNTANCCNATNCCNTCNCCGTCAACNTCTAAATACCTTCCAAAAACATCNATNTCATCCANCGCCTTTGCATNGAGCACCTTNCCNCNNTCGTANGTTNTNCCATCNTCCCANTCTAAGAGGATCNCAAAGAAAATCATTCATGCCNAGCTCNAGATCACTNANAACCAANATCGGCGTTTGCAATCGGTCTGCAAGATCTAGNGAGACNGTNCCAAACTCAAAGCATTCTTTTGGGTCCGAAGGAAACAAAAGTGGGTGCTTCGTGTCTCCATGNGAGGCATATGCACTCGAAATCAGGTCGCATTGCTGCGTCCTTGTCGGCATCCCAGTGGAAGGCCCTGCTCTTTGAATATCCCATACAACTGCGGGAATTTCAGCAAAATAGGCCAGCCCTAAAAACTCGGACATGAGCGAGACTCCAGGACCGCTAGTAGCAGTAAAAGCTCTCGCTCCATTCCAAGCGGCGCCAATAACTATACCTATTGAGGAGAGTTCGTCCTCTGCTTGAATAATGGCGAACTTTTTTTGGCCTGTTTCTTTATCTATCCGAAACTGATTGGCATAGCGCTCGAATGCTTCAGCAACTGAGGTTGAAGGGGTGATCGGATACCAACCACATACTGTAGCTCCTCCGTAAATCGCACCGAGACCAGCTGCGGCATTCCCTTCAATCATTATCCGATCACCGACCTGATCGCTTCGTCTAACCTGCAAAGGAAGAGGTCCTTCAAGATAATCAAGAGCATAATTGCGACCAATCTCTAGTGCTCGGATATTCGGCTGAATCAGCGCGTCTTTGCCTTTGTACTGCGTCGCGACCATCCCGGTTATCACATCGAACTCAATATTCAGCAATCCAGCAAGAGCTCCCAAGTAGGTGATGTTCTTAAACAAGCTCCGCTGCTTGGGATCGCTAAACTCTGGAAGCATTAGAGAAGCGATAGGAATACCTATCTCATTAATATCCTCACGCCTCAGTGACCGATCCAGTGGCTTGGTATTGTCGTAAAAAAGATATCCTCCTGGCTT
>PBUF01000164.1 GCA_002727775.1 Gammaproteobacteria bacterium | reverse complement strand
AAGGAGACCTTGGTTAAACGATATTCTGGCCGGGACAACGGTTGGTTAAATAGGGATGCTGTCAGTATTACGTTGGACACTTCTGGCGAAGGCAGATACGGGTATTGGATGAATTTGGCCTTGGGCGGTAATCAGACTGACGGCACAGTTCTCCCGGAACGCGAGTTTAGTGAAGATTGGGACGGTGCATGGATAGGTGAAACACAGGTTACTCAGACAGGTTGGAGTGCAGAGCTTTTTTTGCCATGGTCTCAGGTAGCTATGCCTCAGCGGGACAACGAAAGAGTGATCAACGCTTATGTTTCTCGAAAGGTTGCTCATTTAGATGAGCGCTGGACGATTCCTGCCTTACCTCGTACTCAACCGTTTTTTATGTCAGCGCTTCAGCCTCTTTTGCTTGAGTCGGTAGACCCAAAGAAACAATGGAGCGTCTTTCCTTATGCGACTTTTTCAGATGATCGTATCGACGACGAATTTGATGCCAAGCTTGGAGCTGATTTTTTCTATCGGCCATCCTCCAATTTTCAGTTGACCGGCACAGTTAACCCTGACTTTGGCAATGTGGAAAGCGATGAAGCTATCGTGAATCTGAGTGCGTTCGAGACTTTTTTTCCCGAAAAACGTTTGTTTTTTAAAGAAGGCATAGAGGTATTTAAAACATCCTCAAAAAAGTCCGCAAGGGTTCTGCATACCCGCCGGATTGGCGGGCGACCAAGGCCGCCTGAACTACCAGAAGGGATAAGTATACCTGCTAGGCAGCTAGGCAGTCCTATAGATCTGGATGCCGCAGTAAAAGTTGTAGGTTCAATGGGTAAGATTCGCTACGGTGTCTTAGGCGCGTCTGAGGATGACGCCTTGTTCAGTGCCGATGGTCTTCGATTCACCCAAGATGGCTCCGATTACGGGGTTGCTCGGTTTTTGTATGAGAGCAAAGATCAAGGTAGTGCCTATCAGGGCATCGGACTGATCTCTACGATCAGCGATCACCGGCAATCAAGGGCTCAGGTGCAGGGATTGGATTATCATTTTCTCTCCAATACAGGAGAATGGAAGTTAGACGGTCAAGTGCTGCACTCGGATACTGAAGAGAATGCGGGTGGTTTAGGGGGGCACTTGGACGTTACCTTTCGTCCATCTCGCAGGATTCAAGTGAATTTTTCTGCCGCTCATTATGATGATCGGCTTGATCTTAATGATATTGGGTATTTGCGACGAAATGATTTGACAGATTTCTGGCTCCAAACTGAATATCGAAGGTACGATTACGATTGGGCCAGGAAGGTATATTTAAACGGCTTTGTAAGTTATGCATTCAATGGTCGGGGCGAGAAGACCAATAAAGAAATCGGCAGTCGGACGGGCATTGATTTTCATAATCGACACGAAATCCGATGGGACTTTTCATATAAGCCTGAGACGATCGATGACCGCGACAGCAGGGGCAATGGGTCGTATTATAAAAAGCAGTTTCATAAAACCAGTTTCGAATACAGGACTGACAGCTCCAAACGTTTATATAACCGAGTTCGCTTTAACTACTTTAAAGAATCGCAGGGCGGTGAGAGGTATGCGCTTAAGAACAGCTTAAACTGGAGGCCTTTTGAGCAGTTGGGTCTTGGCGTTTCCGCGCAATATGATCACAGTAACGCATGGGTGATTTGGCAGGAAGGAGGTCAGTTCACAAGTTTTGAGACCAACGAATGGCGCCCTAATTTAAATGTGAGTTTCTTTCTTAGTGCGAAGCAACAGATCAAGTTATCTGCGCAGTGGGTAGGAATCAAAGCTGAAGAAAGACGTTTCTATGAGCTTAATCAAAGTACTAAACGGTTGGTAGAAGCCCAGAAATCTGATGCGACTCCAGATGATTTTGCAATTTCAAGTCTAGCGGTACAATTTCGTTATCAGTGGGAAATTGCGCCGTTATCGGAACTGTTTTTGGTTTATACCTTGAATGGCTATCAGTCCTTTGCGGATCTCGAATTTGCTGAGTTATTTGAGAGTGCTTACCGAAACCCTTCAAACGAAGACTTGGTGCTAAAGTTACGTTATCGCCTAGGAACCTAGACCATCAGTTAGATTGTCGATAGTCTTCTTCTTGAGTTAAGTTGGAGAGTGGAGAAACCCCATGGCCGAATCGATTCCTCACCCAGATGAAAACAACACATGGAGACTCGATACTAGTAACGAATCTCGCAATTGGGATAAGAGCCCTTACCCCGGAGCCGAGAAAAAATATTTTATGGTCTCTGCAGACGGACACGTCCAAGAGCCCAAGGATCTATGGAAGACCCGGTTACCCGAAGAGTACTGGCACCGCCTGCCAGGCGTTACAGTAGACGAATCGGGAGATCAATTTCAAAAGACCGAAGGTTTTCGTCCTCTACGAATCCGGAACATAAAAATGGAAGGGGAAGATGCTTTTCGTAACGGATCAGGTAAGACGCCNGAGGAAAGAGTTTCTGCCCTCGCNTTAGACGGGGTGGANGCAGAAATTCTGTTTCCTAATNTAGGCCTTACGGTTTGGGCAACTCCCGANTCAAAATTCAGCCAGATGATGTGCGGAGCNTGGAATGANTGGGCGTGGGAGACTTTCGGCGCATTCAANGATCGCCTTGCCCCTATGGCNGCCATAGCTTCTGGAGATATTGAAGGGGCNATAAAGGAGATTGAGCGATGTGCCAAGTTAGGTTTTCGTGGTTTGTCTCTGCCGTGTAAACCAGTTTGGGGTCCGCCGAACCATGAGGATCTTAACTATAACTTGCCTGATTTCGATCCGCTTTGGGCGTGTATCCAAGATGTGGATTTGCCNATCACATTTCACGTNTCTACCGGCAGAGATCCTCGAACTTCTCGNGGGAACGGGGGNGCTGTAATAAACTACGCCGTTCACTCGCTCGCGCCGACCATGGAGCCTATAGCTAATTTGTGTGCGTCTGGCGTGCTAGATAGATTTCCCAAACTGATTTTTGGGTCTATTGAAGCCGGTATAGGTTGGGTTGCTTGGACTCTACAAGCGTTGGATGAGGCTTATAAAAAACATCATATGTTTGTTAGACCAAAGTTGAAGATGCTNCCCAGCGAATATTTTAGACAGAATGGGTTTGCTAGTTTTCAAGAAGACAAAGTAGGCCTAGATTTGGCTCGAGAGCACGATCTCGTTGATAACTTCTTATGGGCAAATGATTATCCTCACCACGAGGGGACATGGCCGCACTCCCCGCAGGCGATAGAAAGAACCATGGGAATGTTGAATGAAGAAGAAAGGACAAAAATTTTAGGCTTAAACAGTGCGCGGATATTTAAGTTTCCGATCCCAGAACAGTATCGCGACTGAGAGTCTTTGTAAGGGACTTGGTTAAGTGAATCGTTACCGGACGGCNACCCACTGGGGGGTCTACGAAGTGGACGTGATGGATGATCAGATCGTGGATGTTCACTCCATCGGTGAGGACCCTGTTCCATCGTCTGCTGGGCAAGCGCTCAAAGAGGCGGCATCTCATTCCAGTCGAATAGATCAGCCCTATGTNCGCAAGGGCTGGCTGGATGANCCTGACGGTCGAAANAAGCGTTTACGTGGTTGTGATGAATTCGTGCCCGTTTCCTGGGAGANCGCTTTTGAACTGGCTGCTAAAGAGCTTGACCGTGTCAGAACTAATTTGGGCAATACGTCGATATTTGGTGGGTCNTATGGTTGGGCGAGCGCGGGTCGTTTTCACCACGCGCAATCACAACTCCACCGCTTNTTAAATTTGATTGGAGGATGTACCCGAGCAAGGGACACCTACAGCACTGCCGCGGCGAANGTGATCNTACCGCATGTTGTNGCAAGCTGGCAGGAGATGGAACTNGCACAAACCTCATGGTCCGAAATTGCCGAATGCACTGAGCTTTTCGTTGCGTTTGGAGGNATCCCTTTAAGAAATACGCAGATGGCNTANGGAGGAATAACAGAACACCAGTCCAAATCTGGGCTGGAGCGAGCGAACGCCAATGGAGTGAAATTCATTAATCTTTCTCCTCAAAAGAAAGATATGCCCGAGACGGTNAACGGNGAGTGGATCTCCCTGCGNCCNGGNACTGATACCGCGGTGATGCTNGGTATTGCNNACGTATTAGAAAAAGANGGNCTAGTGGANAGCGAGTTTTTAGCGTCTCANACGGTCGGATACGATCGCTTCNGNAGNTATTTGTTGGGTGAGGANGACGGCATCGCNAAGGATGNGTCTTGGGCGTCNGNGATNAGCNNTTTNNCNGCGTCAATGATTACATCGCTNGCCAGAAAAATGGNCACTAAAAGAACNTTTATTAGTTTGGCGTGGTCCTTACAANGAGCAGATCACGGAGANCANCCNTATTGGATGGCNGTAACCTTGGCGTGCATGCTNGGGNCTNTTGGTCGNCCAGGNGGNGGTTTTGGNTTCGGTTATGGNGCAGAAGGNTACATTGGNAGCGANTGGAGAAGGTTCAATTGGGCTACCTTCCCAAAGAGTTATAATCCAACGCGGTTCGCCATACCCGTCTCGAGGATTGCCGATGCGTTGTTAAACCCTGGACAGGTTATTCAGTATGATGGACAAGAAATAACCTACCCTAATATTGACCTTGTCTATTGGGCAGGGGGAAACCCTTTTCATCACCACCAGGACCTTAATCGTTTGGTCGAGGCGTGGCGCCGACCTTCAACTGTGATTGTAAATGAACCATGGTGGACTCCTGTCGCTCAGTGGGCGGACATCGTTTTTCCTGCGACCACGGCGCTCGAGCGAGAGGACTTCTGTATGTCCAGCCACGACCCCTACGCGCATGTGATGGATAAAGCGTTACCTGTCTTCGGACAAGCGCGCTCTGATCACGAGATTTTTATGGGTCTCTCGCGATGCCTAGGATTAGAGAGTGAATTCACTGAGGGTAAGTCTGAGACGCAATGGATGAAAGAGATGTGGGTTAGGTCGCAAGAAAAAGCCAAAAAAGAAGGATTTGAAATTCCTGATTATGAGGAATTTATAGAAAAGAAATGGATAAGGCTACCTGACCAAGAATTTCCTAGCTGGCTAAAGGGGTTTAGAGATAATCCGGAAGTAAATAAGCTCAACACGCCCTCCGGTAAAATAGAGATCTTTTCTGAGGAGATCGCCAGTTTTAAATATGAGGACTGTCCTGGTCACCCTTGCTGGATAGAACCTTTTGAATGGTTGGGATCAAAAAACAGCAAATATGCGTTACATTTGCTTACGCCTCAGCCTTCTGGGAAATTACACAGCCAACTCGATCAGACTGAGTTTTTGCAGAAAGAGAAGATAGATGGCAAGGAAATTATTCTTGTACACCCGGAAGCGGCCAAATCGAGGGGTCTAGACGA
>PBUF01000163.1 GCA_002727775.1 Gammaproteobacteria bacterium | reverse complement strand
CTTTATTAAGTGCTTCGATATTTGTCTGATCGATGACATTTTCTATAACAAGCGCTCCATGTCTCTCGAGTTGATTTTGAATTTCTTGAGAGTCTGCGGCGGCGCTTAAGCATTGAAGTTGCATATTTGCGGCCCATTTGGAAAGACTATCCTCACTACAGCGGTAAGATTACAGTTGTGAGTCAGACGATCAATTGTTTCTTGTTTGTTATTTTTGCTGAGGCTCCTCGGTTATATATTCCATGGTGATACCTTTTTGTTGTTAGAGTTGAGCTGTTCGTCAGGTAGCTCTCTCTCTACTACATTACCACTACAGATTCTAGGAGCGTCAATTGACCAGTTAATAAACCATATGGCCTAATAAACGCACTAACATAAAGAGTACTGAAGGTAATGGTTAGACTTACGGATCTTCACGAGGTAGAAGCGGAGAACATGAGGGTGCTGGCGGCGGAGATGAGACCGGTAGANGCTGGGCCTTGGATTACGCCAAAGACCCTCTCTGAGTCGAAGGTGGCGATCNTTTCTACTGCCGGGTTGCATAGAAGGTCAGACGAGCCNTTTAAAGTGGGTGCCGTCGACTACCGCTTGATTCCTGCGGANGTTGATTTTGGTGATTTGGTGGTTTCACACGTGAGCACGAATTTTGATCGTAGCGCCTATCAACAAGATCCCAACATATGGTTCCCCCTCGAAAGACTGCGCGAGATGGCCGATGATGGAGAGATAGGCGGCCTGTCTAATTGGCACTACTCTTTTATGGGTGCCCAACCGATTCACGAGTCGCTCTCTCTTGCGGGAGAGGAAGTAGGTAGGCTGTTGGCGGCCGACGGTGTTGATGTGGCTCTGTTGGTGCCAGTCTGACCGATTTGTACGGGTGCCGTGGGCGCTCTTTCAAACTTTATAGAACGATCAGGNGTTGCTACTGCATCAATTAGCCTGATTCGCGAACAGAGTGAGGCGGTCAGGCCACCAAGAGCTCTCTGGGTTCCATTCCCACTCGGAAGGCCCCTCGGCGCTGCGGGTGACGCTGGCTTTCAAAAGAANGTGGTCCGCGCGGCCCTCAGCATGCTTGAAACTGCGACCGAACCGACGATCGAGGATTACCCTNTCGAGGCTCCCGTCGAAGCACAATCTGATGATTGGGTGTGTCCGGTCAGTTTTCCTGTAAAAAACGATGAGTCGGTAACTNCCAGACTGATCGGAGAGATTAATTTGTTGGCCCCGTGGTCCGCTGAAACTCGTTCGGTCCGNGGGCGCACGCTCTTTGGCGTAACTGGAGCTTCACCCGATCAAGTTGAGTCTGTGGCGCGAGCTTTAGGATCAATCGCGGAGCAGGGCAACTTAATTGACTTACCAGAAGGGGACGTANAATGGAAATTCCCCATGCCTCTGCTAATCCGTCATTTNGCGGACGACCTGCGAACATTTTACCACGAGGCAGTAGCTTCACAGCCTGGCGCTGGTGCGCCGAATCATGATGAGCTAAGCCGCTGGCTGTTCGACACTACCGCGCTTGGAGATGCTATTCACTTAATAGCGGGACACCTTACAGAGGCAGGCGATACGAAATCCTTGATGACGAGAGGGTTCTTGATCCCAGAGGGATATAATAAGTCTGGAGGCAGCTCCTTCCCGAGGGCGCCNTGGCGGGACGACGAAACTGAAAAGTAGAGAAGGGGNGTTGGTTTGAAGCCTGGNTCTTGGTGACGTCTGGGCCGAGNATATAAGCAATAACTTNGAGAACAAAANCCCCTTAGCGCGTTCCTGTATGCCTCCGCAGTCCTTTGNTCNGTNCTAGAATGCTAGACGTACGCCAGCATTAGCAATGAANCCTTCGAGNGGAGACCAGGCGNTCACNGTCCAGTCACCCATCTGGTTTCTAGTCTCACGTAGAAGTGGATCTATCCTTGTTTGTCTGACATTGAGAATGTTCTCAAGATTTAGAAATAGCTTTACGCCTTTTAAGTTAATCTCACCTAAAAGGCCTATATGTAAATATGGTTTACTTTTTTCTCTGTACGGATTGTCTGACAATGTTTGTTTCCCGGTATAGTAAAGCTCTAGACCNAGTCGACCACGACCGTGTTGTTCCCACATAGCTACTAAACCTGCGGAATGTTTGGGGGTTAGTGGGACGTNCCGCCTCTGCTGTGTTTGCATAAGTTCTTCGGTGGCATCAAGGAAGAGGTAACTGGTGGTAACCGAAAAGGGCTCTTGTCGCCAACGGAACAGCGCCTCTATACCTTGAGTCCGAGTTTTGCCATCTAAATTGACCAGTCGTACTCTATGGAAAGGCGTTGGTACTGGGGTGATCGCTCCATCAATTTTTGATGCGAACAGAGTAACTCCGGCTTCGATGCCGCCATCTGAGTAACCAAAATCTATCGACCCGGTATGGGCTTGCTCGACTTCAATGTCCTCTAGTGGAGTTAATGCAAAAAGACCAACCGCCTCTGTTTCTTCAATAAATGGTGTTGGAGCATAGAATCCCTGGCCCAAAGATCCGCGCAGTGTCCATTTGCCTGGTCGATAGAGTAACGAGACTCTCGGACTCAGCTGTGACCCGTGTTGGCTGTGGCTGTCCCAGCGTGTGCTAGCGGCAATTGTAACGTCATCGGAAAGATCGTAATCAATCTGCCCAAATAAAGCAGGAACGCGATACCGGTAATCAAATGCCGGAAGCATGTCAGCACTATATTGATCGACCTGATATGCGGTTCCGCCTACCAGGGTCATACGTGATGAATTCCTTGTGACAGAGAACTCGAGCAGCCTCGTTTCATGACGATCGATCTCGAGGCGATCACCAAACCGGTGATCATGATCTTGTCTCATTGACGACGCTCGTAATTCAACTGTCGTAAGGTCATTCAACGAATGACTGAGCTTGATCCCGGCNTCAATCCTTTGTGTTTTCTGATCTTGGGGGAAGGGGCTGCCGGTTGGCACAGTACCGTTGGGTGTTGTGCCTCCCTGCCTTTCTTCGGCCATCGCNCCAATTGTCACGAGAGCNCGTGTGCTGTNGCTCTCGTAAAAGAGCCTGGGGCGNAGCGCTATGCGATCATAACTGGGCATATCTATCCAGCTATCTCTGTCTAGGTCCTGGGACGATTGACGGCTGANGTTTCCCAGGAGCGAGNCTCGAATAAGCTTGTTTAGCCCTCNTTCCCCGTAGGCAGAGATATCCTGACCGTTNCGAGTCGTCGTGTTCANAATAATTTCGCCACCGGGTTGAGAGCCTGGGTATTTTGATACTAGGTTGATTACCCCGCCTAGAGCGTGGCCTCCNTAGAGGGCCGACGCTGTTCCCTTAATTATTTCTACTTGGCCCAGGTCACTAGGCGGTACTTGAAGTAGNCCAAGCGACGAAGCTTGTCCTCCATATAATGGCAAACCATCGGCGAGCAGCTGTGTATAGCGGCCACGCATTCCGTGTATTCTTACGTTCGCGGATCCCAATGCGGGAGANGTGACTTGAACGCGAAGCCCTCCCGTCTCATTGAGCATCATTGAGATATTGCCTGGACGCATGAGCAACTTCTCTTCTATTTCTTCGCCTGAGAGTGCCTCTACTCGTAGGGCACCATCCAACATACGACGTCCTGATCGAGTTGACTGCACGATGATCTCTTCTAAATCGGCATGTTCNGAGCNGTGATCATGGTCCTGCTCTCCGTTTACTGGTGCACTCGAAAGTACGACCGAGAGGAAAAAACCTGTAGCACTTACGCTTTTTTTCAACATGGGCAAACTTNCCAATCACNGTTGTCATTACTGGATNTTTTTACAACAAGGTTAAAATACACCTTATTAGTACGGTANNAATAAATTATTNNTCAGNGCCTTGGTTGCAGTCTACCTGCCATTGAAGACAGGCTTGCGTTTCTCTACAAAAGCTTTAAANGCTTCCCGTGAGTCTTCGCTCGCGCCCGTTCGGCGATGTCGGTCCGTTTCCAGATCGATGTATTCCTTGAGACTCATTGTCTCCGCATTGACGAAGTTACGTTTCATCTCTGCTATGGCCAGCGGTGCTTGTCCAGCTATCTCATCGACTATGCGATCAACTTCTGCTCGAAAATCGCTGTCTTCAAACACCTCCTCAACTAGACCAANCTCGAGAGCCTTTGCTGCGTCGAATTTTCCTGGTCGAAAAAAAAGCTCCCTCGCTTTACCCGCGCCTACGATNCNTGGCAGTAACCACGGTCCTGCCATATCGCCTGAGATCGCAACACCCAAAAAAGCGCTGTTGAATGTTGCGGCAGAGGAAGCATAGCGAAGATCACAGGCACACGCCCAGCCGAAGCCAGCGCCGGCACAGGCACCATTGATAGCGGCGATTGTCACTTTTGGCATCTCGTGTAGACGCGACGTGATGTGAAAATACTCCTGTCTGTTAGGTTCCTGAGGTTCGTCTGAACTGTAGGCTTTAAGGTCCGCGCCTGGGCAAAATCCTCTTCCAGCACCGGTAAGCACGACGACACGCACATTNGGATCTTCCGCGGCTCTGCCGGTTGTTTCGTAGAGTTCGCGCATCATGGTATTCGTGATGCCATTTAAATTATCTGGACGATTCATTGTGATCCGGGCGATGTTTTCCTCGACTTCATATAAAACTGTTGAATACTCGCTCATATCTTTTTGCTCCTCTCTTTCCCTATTCTTGTNATCGGCCTTAGCTTCTCGAACCTANTCCTTTTCCAANGTCGGATTAGTCTCGTTTATGATCAAAAACGCGCTCGAGAGCGCTTGGAGCACCCATCTTACCATCTCCGGAGTTGGGCATGTCTCCTGACATGAAGTTATCTAATATCTTTTGTCCTTCCCTGATGTTCTCGGGTTTAGGCGCATCGATAATCCCCTCTTTTTTAGTTGCGAATAGTGGTGTTGATCTTGCCCAGTTCAGTTGAGCAAAATACCCAGCCCCGGCCTCGAATACTTTTGCTTGATACTTGCAGTCCTTGTGAGACAACCAGGCTGCCATGGCCGAAACTTTCTCAGGTCCAAGCTGATCTAGAATCTCTTGTGGTGCGCTCTTTAATTCAGATTTTCCTTTGGCCAGTCGGCTCGCGTTTATGTCTGAATTTAAGTCCTTGACCATTCGCGTGTTGGCCTGAGGGATGATGGTATTGCAGTTGATATCTAGCTTCAGTTTTTTAGCTTCAAACTGGAGAGAATTCGCAATACCAATAACGCCNGCCTTNCTGGCNGCGTAGGCAGCCACACCTGCACCATAGATTGCGGGTGANGCGGTGAAAACAACTCTACCGTACTTTTGTTCTATAAAGGTTGGCCAAACCGCTTTCATAACTGAGAAGACGCCGGTCAAGTTCACGTTAATCGTTTTCTGCCAGGATTCGAGAGTGAGTTCTGTCCAAGTCTCAGGCGTAACAATTCCTGCGTTGTTAATTACGATGTCGATCCTTCCATAGGTGGACATACTTGCGTCAATTATGGCTTCACCGTTTTCTACTGAATCGTAGTTGGCCAGTGCGTCGCCTCCCGCCGATCTTATTTCCTCGACTAGTTGATCGGCAATTTTGGTTTGAGTGCTGCCCCCGCCATCGTAGGCTATACCAGGATCGTTGATTATTACCTTGCAACCTCTTGAAGCGAGAAGTAGAGCNTGCTCTCGGCCTATNCCTCGGCCGGCACCTGTGATCAGAGCAACCTGGCCATCGTATCTTAAGTCCTCTGTTGCCATTCAATTCTCCTGGTTCCTTTTCTAGTGTCGAGCATTCTATGTTCGCGGCTGTTGGAAAGTCTCGTTAATTTAGTTCCAGATTTAGTTTTTGTGGTTTCGGATTGCTTTTGATTACAGTCAACTAGTTGCATGCTAACCTTGCGTCGTGCACAAGGAAATTCAAAGTCTTAGTTCATGACTACCGAAAAAATTGGTGTCTTCGTTGATGTGCAAAACATTTATTACACAACTCGAGAAAAATTCGGCAGATCATTTGATTATCGTAGGTTCTGGGATGAGGCCTCTGCAAAAGGGGAAATTGTTTTGGCCAACGCGTATGCGATCGAGCGTCAGGATGAAAGTCAAAAAAAATTTCAGCGTGCGCTTCGACATATCGGTTTCGAGGTTAAGTTAAAACCCTATATTCAGAGGTCCGACGGTTCAACGAAAGGTGACTGGGATGTGGGTATCGCTGTTGACGTCCTTCAGAGTGTTCCTACCCTTGATAGGATCTTCTTATTGTCTGGTGATGGAGACTTTGATCTTTTGGTTGACGCTGTTCAGACGAACTTCCATGTTCCTGTTGAGGTATACAGTGTCGAGGCGTTAAGCGCAGATTCCCTGATTCGCGTCGCTTCTTCTTTTCATCCAATNCTAGAAAGTAGCTTGGTTTGATGAGAGGTAACGGGGTCGGCTGAACCGATGGGTAATAAAAGCAAAACGAAAAGGGCTGTTGACGGGCAAGCTGTCCTTAACAACAAAAGAGTTGTTCGGGTAATTAAATTCGTGGCGATGTTCGTTGCTAGGGAACACTCTAAGAGATGTTATTTGGTTGTTAGCTAACTTTTTGTCAGGGACACTAGTAAGCTAGTAACTTCGTAGATCCCAGTCAGTAAAAAATAGCGATAATGTATGAATGTCATCCGTCTTTCCGAGGTAGAGGTCGCTTTTGGCGATCGTAAAATCTTAGATAATCAATCGCTGGTCATAAACAATGGAGAGCGTGTTGTCCTGATCGGAAGAAANGGAGCTGGCAAGTCAACCTTGCTTAAGGTGATATCTGGGGAGGTTGGGCTGGACGACGGANTTCGATGGGTTAAGGACGACGCGAGAGTCGCCTATCTGGACCAAACTGTTCCTCCCGCGTTGGACCAGTCTATCTATGAGGTGGTCTTGTCCGGATTAGGGGATATTGGAGATTGTTTGTCTCGTTACGAATCGCTGGCAAACGACCCTGANCTAACCNACAAAAAAAATCTCGANGAATTTTCTAGATTGACTCAACAACTTGATCTACTTGAGGGCTGGGANCTGAAGCATCGGGTGGACAAGATTCTAACCGACCTCAATCTGGATGGTCGTCAAGACATGAATAGCAGCTCTGGCGGGATGCGGCGCCGAGCGATGCTGGCGANGGCTCTGGTCAGCAACCCAGAATTACTTCTTTTAGATGAACCGACTAACCATTTGGATATCGAGGCTATTGACGAACTGCAGCAAACGCTGATGAATTTAGACACNGCCCTGGTNTTGGTGAGTCACGATCGGTCGCTAATAGATGCCGTGTCTACGCGNATCATCGAAATAGATCGAGGCCAGCTTACCAGCTATCCAGGGAGTTTTGCTGAGTATAAAGCTCGTAAAGACAAAGAAAATGAAGAAGAGCTCGCGAGCAATAAGCTTTTTGATAAACAACTTGCCAAGGAGGAAGCCTGGATCCGAGAGGGTATCAAGGCTCGCCGAACCAGGAATGAGGGAAGAGTCAGGCGNCTTGAACAAATGAGGCGAGANCGGTCGCAAAGGGAGGAGCGTCAGGCCAACGTTAGGCTGGCTATCGAGGAAGGTCAAANATCGGGCTCGANGGTTGTCGAATTTGATCAAGTCGGANTTTCCTACGAAGACAAAATTCTAAATAATTTTTCTAGCGTAGTGCGTCGGGGAGACCGGGTTGGGGTGATCGGTAGAAACGGGAGCGGGAAAAGCACGCTACTAAAACTAATGTTGGGAAAGATAAGTCCTGATTCTGGCTCTGTTAAGTTGGGTACTAACCTCGAAGTCGCCTACTTCGACCAACAAAGAGAGAGTCTGGATTCAACAAAAACGGTCAANGAAAGCGTCGCNGACGGCAATGACTANGTGCAGATAGNNGGAGANCGCAGACACGTGGTTGGGTANCTGGGAGATTTCTTGTTCCCGCCTCATTACATGAACGCGAAGGTTTCTAGGCTTTCGGGAGGCGAGAAGAACCGNTTGTTATTGGCAAAGCTTTTCGCAAGACCGGCCAACTTGTTGGTTCTTGACGAGCCTACAAATGATTTGGACATNGAGACCCTTGANCTGNTGGAAGAGCTGTTGACCGATTTTCAGGGGACCGTTGTTTTGGTCAGTCATGATCGAGCTTTTTTAGATGGGATTGTCACAAGCACTATGGTNTTTGAAGAGGNTCAAGGCTTGAAGGAATATGTGGGAGGTTACAGCGATTGGCAAAAGCAACTACTCAAAGAGGTAAAGGGCAAAAGCGAACTNGTTAACAACGCCTCCCAAAAAAAACNANTACANAAANCTNAATCTAAGAAAAATCCCAATCGGTTGGGATTTAACGAACGNCGGGAGCTTGAAGAGATNCCAGAGCGTATCGAAGCCTTGGAAAGCGAATTACAAGTNTTAACCTCGCGGATGGGATCGGCAGNCTTTTACTCGCAAGAAGGTGAAGCGATCAAGCTGGCAAGTCAGCGACTGGCCGAGTTAAATGAAGAGCTNGAGGCGGCCTACTTGAGATGGGAGACCCTCTCGAGACTCGAGGAGACAACAGAGTAACTTAGGCGTCTTCGGCTTATTTGCTTCTCAGTCTCTAAAATTAGTAATTTAGACGCAGCATTCATGGTTGAAAACTTAGGCCTCTTTTCTCTTCAGTCACATCGCGCGCTAAAGCTTTGCTATTCGCTCGCATAATCTCTGCGACTTTTTTGTAAATTCTGCAGCCAATTGCATCGCCTTCGACTTTGGTCGAAGTAATTATGTCTTTCTTATCAGTTATAAGTGTTAGTTTACAATTAAAGTTGTACCAATCCGTCTTGGTCCCAAAGTTGGTCACGTCTGAAACCCCTGGGTACTCCCCACTTTGAGAGGCGCTGTGCCTTGCGGTAGTGTTTGGGAGAGTGAGTTTTACATTCTCAGTATTAACCCAGATGTATTCTTCTGAATTGGNTAGTTCGTGGTNGTTGTCTGGATTGTCAAGAAAGGNNGCAACTTCTTCAATTGATTGTCCCCNAAGAATNTTNAGGTCTGCNTCAATATTTCCAACTGTAGTGCAACCGTTTANTAATAAAGAAATAACACCTAACAGGGTNATTAAAAGNTTTTTGTGCATTCNAGTTGTCATTGATTAGTCATAACAAGACTAACAACATTAAACACATTTAAAAATGAACTATCGCTTCAAGCTTAAACAACGTACTTGGGTAGCCTTGCTTGACCGATCTTCAATATTTATAGTCTGTTGAACTTCGGTCGAACCAAAAAGGTAGGAAGTCTGATGAATGTAATCGAAAACGCTGATTTAAGATGGAAGCACTTCACTGGTAGCGATAAATTTGATTATCCCATCAATTATGCTGCTGCACTGCTTTCAGCAAGAGACGACGGTCATGTCGATCTTTTATACCGCTG
>PBUF01000162.1 GCA_002727775.1 Gammaproteobacteria bacterium | reverse complement strand
AGCGAAGGGACTATGCGAACCCTTTTCTCGATTCTGTTTGGCGCAGGCGTCGTTTTGTTTGTATCTGGATCTCGGAACAAAAGTGGTTGGCTCCATTACCGGAGGACTTTTTGGTTGTTGTTTTTTGGGTTGATCGACTTGTACTTACTACTTTGGTACGGGGATATTTTGGTTACTTACGCCCTTGGTGCCGCAATACTTTGGCTGATAAGAAATTGGAGTCCCAGGCGCTTGATGGTGTTGGCGGCCTTTCTGTTNGTGCTGGGAACTCTGCAGTCCATAGTTTTTAAATTCNGTCTGGAAATGACTCGCGAAGCTGCCGAGAAGGTTGAGTTAGCAGAANAAATGGGTCTAGAGATTGATCCACAGTCTCAAGAGGTCGCAGATGGTTGGTTTGAATTCAAGCGCACNTCGCTATTGAATTCGGAACAAATTCAAATGGAGATTGACGCTAGGAGTGCAAGTTACTGGTCGGCGTTTGAGCATAATGTCGTCAAAGCCAATGAGGCCATATCTTTTACCATNCCTGCTCTTTTCCTTCTGGATGCTTTGATGATGATGGTTGTGGGTATGGCGCTCTATAAGCTAGGGGTCTTAGAGCTGAAGCGCGAGGCGGATTTCTATCTTAAGATGATGTGTGTTGGATTGACGGTTGGACTGCTAATTAATGCTTATGAGATTTGGGTCTGCGTGCGTTCCGGGATGGANGTTTTAGAAACCAANCCTTACATGAGGCCGACTTATCATGCTGGTCGATTAGCGCTCGGATTAGGATATCTCGGGGCTATTTTGTACGTTATCCAAGTTGGCTGGTTACAGTCTATACGAGCAAGGCTTGNAGCAGTCGGAAGGATGGCGNTGACCAACTATCTGATGCAATCACTANTAGGAATGTTGGTGTTCTCCGGTGCTGGACTCGGTTTNGTTGGACAATTGTCTTGGAGCCAGATTTATCTNGTGGTCGTTGCNATATGGGTATTCCAGCTAATCCTAAGCCCCTGGTGGTTAAGTCGATTCTACTTCGGACCAGTTGAATGGTTGTGGCGTTGTTTGACTTACTTAAGGCTTCCAGTTATGCGTCGGTAGTCTTGTTTTCAATCCCTCTCTTATCCGGTCGTCTCGAATAATCCAAAAATATTATTGGTATCACTTGGTTAACGATCGCGCTATGGTTTTAGGTGCGATTTGGGGGGAAGGTGATGAGAAGAGCTAATAAAAGACCTTTAGTCACGAGCGCGTTGATAGCCGTTTTGGGGTTNCCCTTGCTCTGGCTTGGCGGCCAACTGATGTTGTCTGGCGGAACGCCTTATTATCTAGTGGGCGGGTTACTGATGGTTGTTTCGTCGTACTACTTGTTTCAGAGTAAACCAACCGGCTTTTATATCTATGCAGTTCTGGTACTGGTGACGCTTGGTTGGGCTGTGTACGAGGCAGGGAATTCGTTCTGGCTGGTAGGGTCTCGCATCTGGCTTGTGGGGNTTATTGGTCTTTGGTTATGTACGCCCTGGATTCGCAAAACGCTTTGGCCAATAGATACCCCTGCTTTGTTTAGCATGCGCATTGTTCAAGTATGCGCTGCGGCCACCTTCTCGGTTCTTCTAGGAATGGTTATTTCTCTTTTTAATCCACCTATNCCTGTAGACGATANAAAAAAAGGAGAAGCAAGAGCATCGTCTGACTGGGTCGCATACGGAGGCAGCAANGCAGGTACTCGTTTTGTAACCCATGATCAAATTCATAAGGATAATGTTGATTCNNTAGAGCGAAGATGGGTTTTTGACACGGGACGAGCCGGACGGTTTAGCGGAACACCGATTCAGGTTGGTGATGGCCTNTATCTATGTACNGCTCAGAATGTCGTTATTGCTTTGGATGTGGATACCGGAGAAGAGCGCTGGCGGATGAACCCTGAAAATGAGGTGAGGTCCGATAGTATTTTTGGTAATTGCAGAGGAGTGACTTATTACGATGTTCCAAGTNTCNCTTCTGATGCAGAGTGCGCCGAACGAATCTATACAGCGACGACAGACTCGCGGTTGATCGCAATGGACAAAGACACAGGATTGNTGTGCGAAGATTTTGGNGAGAAAGGACAAGTATCNCTGNTGGCTGGAATGGGGGAGGTTAAACCCCTCTATTACGGTGTGACCTCGCCTCCGATTGTTGTTTCTGGCGTGCTAGTCGTTGGNGGACTTGTCTTGGATAACCAAGAGACNGAAGCGCCCTCNGGTGTGGTCCGCGGATATGACCCTGTTTCTGGCGAGCTGATATGGGCNTGGGACGTTGGTAAGGAAAACCCGGAAGGTTTGCCGCCNCTTTCAAGTGGCGAACTCTATACACGGGGCACTCCTAACGTCTGGAGTTTAATGTCGGGCGACGATGACCTTGGACTTGTCTATGTNCCTACTGGTAATGCAACGCCAGACTATTTCGGCGGGCATCGCACTCCTGTGATGGATAAGTATGCGAGTGCAGTTGTCGCCATAGATGCCAAGACCGGGGAGACTCGTTGGNATTTTCAAACTGCCCATCACGATATCTGGGATTATGACGTGGCNTCCCAGCCGACTTTAATTGACTTGGTNGTTTCGGGGCAAACTNGAAAAGCNGTNGTTGTGCCNACCAAACGAGCTGAGATATTTGTTTTGGANCGAGAAACGGGAGAGCCTGTATTTGAAGTGACGGAAAAGCCAGTTCCGCAAACGAGTCTGCCGGAGGAGCGCTCGGCTGCAACNCAGCCCTTCTCGACNGGAATGCCGACCTTTCAATATCCTGGTATCCATGAGNAAGACCTGTTTGGAATTACTCCCTANGATCAGATCGCTTGCAGACTGACTTACANGAGTTTGNACTACCAAGGGCTGATGACCCCGCCCTCAGTTCANGGAACGATTCTNTACCCTGGCCCTGCTGGAGGGATGAACTGGGGCAGTGTTGCGGTGGACGAGGAACGTCATTTAATGGTCGTCAATTCTTTGCAGCTCGCCTATTTGATTCGAATGATCCCCAGAGAGAAAGACCTGATAACGTCGAAAGAAGGGTTTTCACCAGGCTATGGAATTGGAGGCCCTCAACGCGGTACTCCTTTTGCCGCTATTGTTACCCAATTCATCTCGCCATTGGGGATCCCTTGCATCAAGCCGCCCTATGGAGAAGTCGCTGTTGTTGATTTGTCGACTCAGGAAATAGTATGGCGGCGAGGAAACGGCTTCTGGAATTTAGGTTTTCCTGCTTTGGGCGGTGGGACCATCGTGACGAAAGGAGGTTTGATTTTCTTTGGTAGTATTCAGGGTAAACTGAGAGCTATTGACGTAGAAACAGGCCGGCAGATCTGGTCAGATTCTCTCGTGCGGAGTTCTGGTGCGACGCCGATGTCCTACATGAGTCCTAATACAGGGAGGCAGTACGTCCTTGTAACGGTACCCTTGAGTTCATTGGATTTAACTGCGGAAGATTTGAGCGAGGGGTCGGCAGATACACGAGAATCTACCCAGAAGGGAGGTTTGGTCGTTGCTTACTCACTGCCTGATTAGGTCGGCTGGTATTNGCCAATTAAGGGTAGNTTAGAAAAAAATTTGCAAGAACTTCATAAGAGATCTCGAGTAAGTNGGNTGNNTTGGAGNAGATAGATGGTTGATCAATTGAAAAAGCCCAGATTNACAGCNGTAGNAGTNGGCCTGTTGGGCTTGCCCGGNGTTTTGCTTGGATTCCAGTTGCTGTGGGCTGGGGGTACGCCTTATTTCGCGATTTCTGGTGTCATGTTGTTGGTGTCGGCTTTCTACCTATTTCAAGCTAACCCTAGAGGTTTTCATGTTTACGCGTTGANCGTTTTATTGACACTGATTTGGGCGNTATACGAATCNGGTACNGAATTTTGGCAAGTAGGTTCAAAGATCTGGTTGATAGGAGNTGTAGCGTTGTGGCTTTGTACTCCTCGAATAAGGCGAATGTTATGGCCTGATTCTACACCGGCTCTGTTTAGTCTGAGGGATGTTCAGGCTTGTGCGTTAGCAACGGTCGTGGTTTTGCTGGGGATGTTGATGTCTTTGNTGGAGCAACCTAAGCCGCTTGATGATTTGNNNTACGGAGAACGTCGGTCTGGGGAGAGTTGGGATGCCTACGGCGGAACTAATATGGGTACACGTTATGTACCTCATGATCAAATTAACGCAGAAAACATCGATCGACTCGAAAAAAAATGGGAGTTCAATACCGGTCGGATTGGTCGGTTTAGCGGAACCCCATTGCAAATTGATGATGGAATCTATTTGTGCACTGCTCAAAACGTGGTGATCGCTTTAGATGCCGATACAGGTGAAGAGCGCTGGCGTATGGACCCGGAAAACAAGACGCCACCTTATAGTCTTCTGGGGAACTGCCGNGGCGTAACCTACTANCAGTTACCGGAGTCTGATTCTGAAAAAATCTGCTCGGAACGAATNTTTACGGCCACNACNGATGCTCGACTTATCGCCATGGATAAAGAAACTGGACAGGCCTGCGAGGATTTTGGTGAGAAGGGACAGATTTCGTTGCTTGCCGGGATGGGCGAAGTCAAACCTATGTACTATTTTGTT
This sequence comes from Gammaproteobacteria bacterium, assembly GCA_002727775.1. Taxonomy (GTDB): domain Bacteria; phylum Pseudomonadota; class Gammaproteobacteria; order Pseudomonadales; family Azotimanducaceae; genus UBA4421. The sequence goes on along the minus strand of PBUF01000162.1, from coordinate 1,745 downwards.
ACATCCCCCGCGACAGTGGCGAGCGGCGCTCTNGTNGTAGGCGGCTGGGTTGCTGATAATCAGGAGGTCAATGAACCATCTGGAGTGGTGAGAGGGTACAGNCCTGTTACAGGTGAGCTNCTATGGGCTTGGGATATAGGTAGAGAAGGCCAGGGCATAACAAAGATGCCACCGACAGGAGAAACCTATACCCGTGGNACNCCGAACGTNTGGAGTTTGACCTCTTCGGATGATGAATTAGGTTTGGTTTACGTGCCCACAGGTAANGCGACNCCAGATTATTTTGGCGGGCATAGAACGCCCGTCATGGATAAATACGCCAGTTCCATTGTTGCGATCGATGCTAAGAATGGCACCACTCGCTGGCGTTTTCAGACNACTCATCACGATGTCTGGGACTATGACGTGCCATCTCAACCGACTTTNGTGGATTTGACGATCNAAGGNAAAGTTAGAAAAGCAGTTATNGTGCCGACNAAACGAGGCGAAATTTTTGTGTTAGATCGCGAGACNGGTGAACCNATAACTGAAGTTCAGGAAAGGCGCGTGCCCCAGACGGATTTACCTGGTGAGCGATCGTCATCCACGCAGCCTTTTTCCGTAGGGATGCCTTCATTTGCCTATCCCGAGATTCGTGAAGAAGATCTTTTCGGTGTTACTCCGATAGATCAGATCTCCTGCAGGTTGAGGTTTAAGGAGCTTCGTTATGAGGGGCCTATGACGCCTCCCTCTGTGAAAGGCACGCTTTTGTATCCAGGGCCTGCCGGTGGAATGAATTGGAGTAGTGTCGCCGTGGATGAAGAGCGACAACTGATGGTGGTTCAGAATACGCATCTGCCATGGATTGTTTCGATGATTCCTCGTGAAGAAGACCTTGTTAATCAGAAAGAGGATGAAGGATTTCAACGCGGTTATGGTATTGGAGGTCCCCAGAGAGGAACGCCCTTTGCTGCGCAGGTCGTGCCTTTCTTTTCTGGGGTGATACCGTGTTTGAAACCACCTTATGGTGAGATGGCGTTAGTGGATCTGACGACACAAGAAATCGTTTGGCGCCATGGTAACGGTTTCCTAGGTGTTGGATTGCCCTCGGTTGCCGGCGGGTCAATTATTACAGCGGGGGGGTTAATTTTTAATGCCAGTGTGCCTGGTAGCGGACTTCGCGCGATTGATGTGAACACAGGTAAAGAGATTTGGTCAGAGTCTTTACCAAAGTCTTCAGAGGCAACGCCGATGAGTTATGTAAGTCCTAAATCTAAAAGGCAGTACGTGTTGGTGACTTCTCCGGCCGTTAATGTCGAAGAGCCTAGCGAGACCGTTGTAGAAGGCGGAAAAGTCATGGCTTATGCTTTGTCTGATTAGCCGGCATTACACATTAAAGCTTTCACTTCTTCAGGCGCAGGTTCCGCTGAAATTTTTAACGTATTACGGCGTTTAATCGCTAGTTTGAAGTCATAGCCAAAAGGGTCTCTTGATTAAACGCTCGTCCTTGACTGATGACGTGGGTAATCGTACGCGTATTAGAGATGTCGATAAGAGGGTTCTTGTCCAGAAGGAGCATGTCTGCTTTCTTGTTCACATCTATTGAGCCCATTTCTTCTGACAGATCGAAAAATTTGGCGGGTTCTAGGGTCGCCGATCGAAGCGCCTCCATAGGGGTTAATCCGGCTCTCACCAACATTTGGAGTTCCGCGTGCAAAGAATAGCCGGGTATCGCGAAACCGATGGGCGTGTCGGTGCCTGCCCCT
>PBUF01000161.1 GCA_002727775.1 Gammaproteobacteria bacterium | reverse complement strand
AAGGTAGGATTAGCTTCACGCATTCTGTCAAAGGCCGCATCTACACTTGGAAAATTCTTAGAGGTCTTCCCTTCTTGCTGGCCCAAGAGATCAAAACCCATTTTGAGCCTCTCTGTTATGCTAGACTCTCCCTCTTCCGGCACCCACAGCCCCATCGCTTCCATTAAAACTAATTTCTTAACCAAAGAAGGGTAGAGTCCTGAAAATAGAGCAACCACTGCCCCTCCTAGACTGTGCCCAACAAGAGTAGCCGGCGCCAGGTCTAAATCNGAGACCAAACGATGTAAATCATAAAGATAATCCAAAAGATCATAGCCAACNCCCTTAGTCCACTCAGAATCCCCATGTCCCCGTAGGTCTGGCNTAACTATTCGGTAATCATTGATGAAAGGNTCGATAAGCTCGTCAAAAGTTCGGCAATGATCGTTTAACCCATGCAAAAATATCATGACCGGCCCATCGGGGTTGCCCCGTTCTAGGTATGTTAGTCTAAGCTTGTTAGATGTTATGTGCCCCGCGTATAAACGATCTTGCATAAATTNGAACACCCGCTACCAGTTAACAAAAAACGACTGTAAGTCGTATTTTCATAGCCCTTGATTATGTATTGTTTCTTCTTGATTTCCGATTGTAGACNNCTACTATTTTTTTATGGATTTCAAAAACCTAAAAACTCAGACAGATGGGCNTATTGCNACCGTTCATTTTGACCGTCCANACAAAGCAAACGCGCTTAACTANGAACATCTGAGAGAAATTAAGCAGGTATGCGAGCAATATCAAGAAAATGATCAAGTNAGAGTCATCATTTTTACTGGAAACGGTAACCATTTTTCCTCTGGCGCCGACTTGTCNGATCCCGGNCNNGAGTATCAGGTTCCCNTGGTTCANAGGCGACGNCGNATGCGCGCCGGNGANNAAGCCATACAGGCTATATTGGANCTAGATCAAATAACAATCGCAGCNTGGCATGGAGGNGCNATGGGCGGAGGAGCTTGTATAGCGACTGCATGTGACTTTCGTATTGGTGCAAACGATTCCTTCATGCAATATCCNGAAATTGATATCGGCGTCAATTTAATGTGGAAAAGCTTNCCCCTGATTATAAGCCTAGTGGGNCCAGCAAGAGCGAAACAATTAGTGNTTGGCGGTATAAGATTGGAAGCGGAGTCCCTGCTTGCATGGGGCATTCTCGACGACCTGGTTTCTAGAAGCGCTCTNCTAGATAAAGCNCANGAGCTGGCAAAGTTTTACGCCGAGAAACCTCCANTCGCGGCTCAAATGATTAAACAATCGATCAACAGTTACTCNAATGCNCTNGCNCAGTCGATCATGCACATGGACGTTGACCAAAANNTCTTTGCTTCTACCACTGAAGACAGAAAAGAAGCTATCTCNTCNTANCTAAATAAATCNAANCCCAAATTNACNGGCAACTAGAAGCTCACTAGNTCACATTGCNTCACGCTCAAGTACGCGAGCACCNCGCATAATATTACCGAGTGCGTAATTCCCCTCATGACAGGCATACTCGTANACCTTGTCCTCGACGCTTGGCCAGAAGTACTCCCCNCCCCACGGCTCNGNCCAAACCGTTTTGTCTTCAACGATGAAAGAATAATTCAACCCTCCTTCTGTGAGCTTAAAGTACTCCACGACATGTAAATTCTCGTCTGCACCAGAAAGCGGCGGAGTTGAGGTGAAATTCGTCGTGTCAACCTCCAACACTCCATCCTTCCAACTTCCAATCGAATCCCCTAGCCAGGTTTTTACTTGAGCNGGTCTATGCTGTGCATTCATCCTCACAACCCGGACGTCATGATTCATCTCAGTGAGGATCATGATGCTATCCTTTGTTTGGATAATCCTTTTGAAGTTGTTATAGAGATTAGGCAACATCGGAGGGCCAGCCGTTGATCGGGAACCGATTATGCATCGCTCGGCAAGCGGTCGTTGTTCAAGATCGTCATACGGCCCTGGACCAGTTGTTTCGTTGAGCCACCAAGCTGTACCTGTATTTTTACCCACAGTNGGATCAGGGTTACGCCAAATAATCCTGAACCCATTCAAAAATCCATCTAAACGCGCTCGTCCTTCCAAGGTCATTTTGGGAATTCTGCCATTTGCAGGACTACTGATAATGGAAGTTCTAAATCGACCGTCAACAGATACGACACTATCGCCTCGATCAATCCAAAACATATTGTATCCGCCTACGTTCCCCCCCTCTTTCGGCGCATCTCGTTCAGGATCGCTGTCTGCATTGGCTCTTGCATCAAAAGCCGCAGCCTCATTGGTAATCCGACTGGCTTCCTCTTTAGATAGATACAAATTATTGCCAAAAGCCACAGGTCGCTCCAAAGGCGTCAATGTTGCGACATTATAAGTCCCAGAAATGTTGGGCGCTTCATCAGCACTGGCGATTGAGAGCCAACTCGCAACAGTTAAGAAGGTCATCACAGTTTTAAATAGCATTGTTATTATTCCTTTTAGTATCAATTAGCTCCAACTTAATCGGAGTTTACCCTCAAGCTCACGAATCTTGGGAAGGATTCCTAGCGAACAGGCTTTATTTNTGCTTGAGTCAAGGATTTGGTCTCCNTTACGAAGATCGAACTNATAGCCATGCCAGGGACAGGTCACGACACCATCACTTATCTCTGAGCCTTCCAAAGGNCCNAGCAAATGTGGGCAACGAGATGGATATACGTACCAATCTTGCCCCTCCTTGTTGATCAGATACTCTCGGCCTGAGAACAGCACTTTAATCGGCAGCAGCTTAGGGACACTTAACTCCAGTTCTTTGGTCGGGTCTCGTCTTTCCAATCTTATATCAAGCTGAAACTGACGCTCGCTCATCATCTGTATATCTTCATCATACAAACGCTCATAAGATCTGGCGTAAGCCATACCAACCTTATCTTTATTGTCGACGCCTTCTAAAGGAACAAAAAAATCAATAACGAGATCTAGCTGTCTTTCATCNACCACAAAGACATGCGTCCAGATTTCGGCGCCTTTGGCGTCGCCACTTAAATTCCGAGTGATCCAGCGACGCGCCGAGCGATCTAATCTCAATTCCAGTTGCATCGTTCTGTCTTTGCTGTCCGTAACGTCCGCCAGCCAACCCCAAGAACCGAATTTCAGAGGGGAAATCGATTTAAAACTACTCGAATGAACGTATGGCAGATGCTCCCAATCAAGAGCATTTTCATACATCCGATCTAAGCTCACGGGTAAAGTTCTTTTATATGTGCCGACGTGTGTTAGCCGGCTATTTGAGGACGAAGATTCGAATTGATAACGAATCAAGAAGCTCTCCTATCGACCAGCCAAGCTCAAAGAGAAAATCAGTTCGTTCCCATCCACACTGCTTTTTACAAAATCTTCCGAAGGTTGTCCCGCTTTGAAATCCAGAGCTAGCACCTCGCCCGCGATATAATCTGCCATTTCAAACATCGCCTCGCCCAACTCTCCTTGCGCCTCATAAATCACATCAACACGATCGCTGACCTTAAACCCTTGCTCTTTTCGCGCACGTTGAATTCTATTGACGACTTCCCTTGCGTAACCTCCCCTGATGAGTTCCGGAGTCAATTCACAATCCAGCTCAATGGCAATGAAGCTATTGGATATCGTTGCCGTGCCCTCTTTTGGCTTTTGAAAAATCTCTATCTCTTCAAGAGAAAACACTTCTTCCTCGATTCTTATTTCCCCACTTTGCTGAAAGCTAGAGATCTCTTCAAAAGTCATGGCGCCGATTTTTTTCTGGTAATCCCGCATGTTCTTTCCCAGACGCTTTCCAAGCAAAGAAAAGTTTGGCTTTGCTGCTAGATCGATGTAGCCCCCTTCATCACTCGAATACCTGACCTCTCTGACGTTGAGTTCATCGCGCACGTAGCCTTCCAGCGACTTCATATCCTCAAGCAGAGACTCATCTCTATGGATAATCGTGATTGCAGACAAAGGAGTTCTTAGACCAATCTTGACTGATTCTCGTTTTTGCCTTCCTAAAAGAACCACTTGCTGCATTCGGTCAACCGCAACTTCAAGGCCCGAAGCCTTCTGGTCCAAATCAAACTCAGGAAATCGACACAAGTGCACGGACTCTTTGTCCGCTTTATCTTCAGAAAACGCAGATAATTCTCTGTATAGATGCTCTGATAAGAAAGGCGCAAAAGGAGCCATAACCTTGGAGAGTTCGTACAGCACTGAGTATAGGGTATTAAAGGCAGACACTTTGTCCTCGTCCATACCTTCCCCCCAAAACCTGGAACGATTTAACCGGATGTACCAATTTGTCAGATCTTCGATAAAATCAAAGAGCTTGGGCACCACGTTATACAAACGATATTCCGACATCTCTTTGCTAACACCCTCTTTCAAAGTCTGCAAACGAGAAACCATCCATTGATCAAGTACATTATCACCTGAAGAGAAACCATCTTTTGGTGACCACTCATCTATTTCCGCATAGGTTTTAAGGAAAGAAAATGCATTAAACCAGGGCAGAAGCGCCCGACGAGTCATCTCGTGCACACCCGAGTCGACAAACCGCTGTTCCTCGGCTTTCACTAGACCGGAATTAATCAGATAGAGTCGGAGCGCGTCGGCTCCGTACTGCTCCATCAAATTGTCGGGAGGCGTATAGTTTTGCAATGACTTCGACATTTTTTTGCCGTCTTCAGCAAGAACTAAACCGTTTACAATGACGTTATTAAAAGCTGGCTTATCAAAAATAGCCGCTGCCAGTACCGTTAACGTGTAGAACCAGCCTCTGGTTTGATCTAGTCCCTCGGCAATAAACTCAGCAGGAAAACCTGATTTAAACACATCATGGTTCTCAAAAGGATAATGCAATTGGGCATAGGGCATAGACCCTGACTCAAACCAGCAATCTAAAACCTCCTCGATACGACGATAAGTTCCAGGTTCTCCTTCGATATCGAAAGTTAAAGGATCGACGTGCTCTCTATGAAAGTCGGATACCTCAACACCAGAATATTCCTTGAGCTCTTCTTTCGAACCAATACAGATTGCTTTTCCAGTTTCATCATTGATCCATATAGGTATCGGGGTTCCCCAAACTCGATTCCTCGAAACACCCCAATCTACCTCGCCTTTCAACCAATTCCCAAATCTCCCNTCTTTAATGTGCTCGGGGACCCAGTGAATTTGATCATTTGCTGAAACCAGCTTATCAACGATAGAAGAAGTCCTCACATACCAAGCGGGAATCGCTANATAAATCAGAGGGGTATCAGACCTAGGACAAAANGGGTAACTGTGTTGGATAACCTCCTGACGATAAAGTGAACCCCTTTGTTTCAGAAATTCTATTATGGACTTATCGGCTTCCTTTACATGCATCCCAGAAAAATCGGTCACAGATTCATCAAATCTGCCATCTAGACCGACCGGGCATACAAATGCATCGATGTCGTTTTCATTTAGAACTCTGTAATCGTCNTCTCCNAATGCAGGCGCTTGATGCACCAAACCTGTTCCCCCATCCGTCGTAACATAGTCATCACTAACTACAACAAAACCACCCTCAGTTTGCTGGTCAGTAAAATAATCAAACAGCGGTTCATATTGGAGCCCAACTAAGTCCGAGCCTTTNACTCTTTCCAAAATTTCGAAATCGCCGTAATGGGTCAGTAACTCTTCCGCAAAATAGATGTTCTTTGCAGTCGATTCATCTCTAACAAGCACATAATCAATCTNATCGCCAACGCAAACTGCCAAATTGGAGGGAAGCGTCCAAGGAGTTGTCGTCCAGGCGGCGAGATACCTTTCTTGGTCTTTAATCTTAAACAAGACGGTAACAGCAGGATCTTGAACGTCACGGTAATTTTGACTGACCTCAAAATTCGCGAGTGGAGTTCCAAGAGCGGTAGAAATGGGCATCACCTTGAAACCTTTATAGACAAGCCCCTTATCCCATAGTTGTTTAAATACCCACCAGACCGACTCCATGTACCATGGGTCCATCGTCTTATAGTCGTCATCAAAGTCGACCCAACGTCCCAACCGAGTAATCGTGCTTCGCCACTCAGCTACATAACGCTGAACTATGGATCTGCATTCGTCGTTGTATCCCTTAACTCCTAATTTGGCCACCGCCTCTTGGGCACTCATTTTTAGCTTTTTGTCGATTTCCCACTCGATAGGGACCCCATGACAATCCCAACCGAAACGCCTGGACACATGTTTACCCTGCATCGTCCAATACCTGGGAATGATGTCTTTTATNGTGCTGGCCGTTAAATGACCATGGTGAGGAAGCCCCGTCGCAAAGGGGGGGCCATCATAAAAGACATAGGGATCAAACTCTTTCGACTGTTTTAGGGACTTCTGAAAAATATTCTCGTTTTCCCAGAACTCCAAAATAGAGTGTTCCATTTCAACAAAAGAGAATTGTGTGTTGTCCTTCGCTTCGCTCATAAATCAAGAAAACTGCATGGTCACCAAGGTCAGTAGTTTACCTCTCGNATNCCCAAGTTGCACTCAGGAGCATTAGAATCTATAAACTTAGAAAACNGCAGGGAACTTATAATGGAAATAGGCGCCGTCTTTCCTCACAACGAGATCGGTACGGACCCACAAGCGATAAAGGATTATGCCCAAGGAGTCGAAGAGCTTGGTGTAACGCACTTACTCATTTACGATCATGTGCTAGGGGCCGACCGAGACAGGCCAGGCGGATTCGAGGGCCCCTATGACAAAGACGTTGCTTTTCATGAGCCGTTCACCACTTTCGCATTTATCGCGGCGGTAACCAAAAAACTCGACATGATCACCACGGTTATGATTCTTCCCCAGAGACAGACCGTATTAGTTGCCAAACAAGCTGCGGAACTCGCTATATTGTCAAACAATCGGTTCAAACTCGGCATCGGCGTAGGCTGGAACACTGTTGAGTACACTGGTCTTAACGAAAATTTCAAAAACAGAGGGAAACGACAAGAAGAGCAGGTGGAGCTCATGCGTCTATTATGGGAAAGCGAGGTTCTTGAGTATAAGGGCGACTATCATCATATCGACAAAGCAAGCATAAACCCTCGACCCTCTAAAAGCGTACCGATTTGGTTTGGTGGCGGCGCTCCCCAGCTCATTGAGCGGTGCGCTGACTTGGGAGACGGCTGGATACCCCTAATGGGACCCAATGAAGCGGCTCGCAAAACGCTGGCAGCAATCAAAGAAAAGAGAGAATCAAAGGGNCTAGACTGGGACAATTTCGGCGTGCAAGCCCAAGCTCAGTATGCAGGCGGCGACGCTGAACGATGGAATAAACACGCAGAAAAGTGGCGTAATCTGGGCGCGTCCCACCTTGCAATCGCAACACACAATGCAGAACCAACAAACGTCGATGGTCATCTCGGTCGCATAAAGGAATATCTTAACGCGGTAACGTAACCAACAGATTTATTTATTGTCCATGCTAGCGCAGGAATTGAGCAGCTCTCTGCTCGATTTTCGAAAGGGCAGTGCCATACAAAGGCACAACCAGTTGCGTCACACCCAGAGAAGAATATTGCTCTATTGTTTTTTCATTCACCGGGTGGCGGTTCGGACCCACGATCAGTTCCATCTCGTCTAGAGATCGGCCAGCTTGCTGCATCTTGCTATCAAGTAAATCCAACTTCAAAGCCAATTCCTCGGGAGAGATATCATAGGCATACCAGCCATCTCCAAGAGTAGCCACTCTACCCAGAGCAGCGTCACTTTCGCCTCCAAAGTAAATCGGAGGATGAGGTTTTTGGGNGGGTTTAGGATTAAAATAGCATGATCGCAGATCAACGGTTNGCCCTCGGTATTCAGACACGCCCGGACTCCAAAGTTCTTTCATGACTCCAATATATTCTTCGCACCTCGCAGCTCGACTCTTAAAGTCCATCCCCAAGTTAACAAACTCTTCTTTCAGCCAACCAATTCCGACGCCGAAATCAACCCTTCCGCCAGACAGATAATCCAGATCAGCAACCATCTTTGCCGTGTATATCGGGTTTCTCTGAGGCACTAAACAAATCCCTGTTCCCAACCGCAGGTTCTTTGTGCGCGCCGCGATAAACGTAAGGACCGTGAACGGATCAAGCAAACCCTCGGGATCCCCGGGGATCCTTCCGGTCTCACTGTAAGGATAAGTNGAAGCATATTCAGGAAAAAACATCACATGCTCAGGCGCCCAAACCGCGTNCGCTCCCATTTCTTCGATCAAACTCGCAGCATCTGCGATCAAGGCAGGCTCAGTAAATTGATTAAAGGCCATCGCGAAACCTATTTTCATGTCATTCTCCCTTAACTATTTTTTGTTAGCGCACTGCCTGCATCAACTTGTTTGATAACATTTGCCACGAATTCAGGTTCCTGCATAGGAATAAAATGAGTGAGGTGGTCTAAATACAATTCTTCTGCGTTGGGAAAAGAATTCACTAAATCCGGCCATGTTGGCGAAGCTGTAAAGTCCACTTCTACGCTATCAGTTCTTCTCGGCGGTGCCCTCAAGATCTTCGTGCTTTGGGAAATATTGGGTATGTACTCATGTATCGAGGACTCATTGTTCCCCATGTATATAGAGGCCTCAACAGAACCAGGACATGCTAACTCGACCCCGCTTCCCTCTCTTGCCGGAACCACACCATGTCGACAATAATCCTCAAAGACTTGCCGGTGCCATAAGCTATAAGGNCTTCTTTGCTCATACCGGTCATACATCTCCACCCACGATTCAAAGTGACTCCTTCTGCGCGCTATCGGGTGATCTTCAACAGATCCATATGGTTCTCCCAACTGACTATCATAGGTTTCGGGTGGCCTAATTACCGGATCAACAAGCACTAAATCCGAAAAAACATCAGGTGATAAATAAGCCACTTCAGTCACACAATAACCNCCCATTGAATGTCCCACGCCTATTGCTTTTTTTATGCCTAATTGCGAGGTGACCTCACTTAGATCTGAACCAAATTGTGCCCACTTGTAAGGCCCCTTTTTTTCNGATCGACCATGTCCTCTCATGTCCACGCTGANGATGTTCCAATCCGAAGGCAGATGAGCGATCACTTGGTCCCAACATCGAGCATGAAACCCNGTCGCATGGACCAATAACAANGTCCTTCCAACCGNATCACCCCAGCGAAAACAACAAATCTCNATATCGTTTACAGATAAATATATTTCTTCGGGTTTAGATTCATCCATGGCTATCAATCTCCTTTCAACTTCCGAAAATCCCCGCTAAGCCTTCAGTTCAGATCTGGTATATTAGGTCGATCGAGGTCAAACAACAAAAATGAACAACCAACTGGATATTATCAAGNATACGNATTCTGAGGATGCAAACTCAGACCTTCTAATNTTAGTAGATTCTGACGACCAAGAAATAGGNCTTATGGATAAAACCCTATGCCATGAAGACCAGGGNAAGCTGCACCGTGCCTTTTCAATCTTTCTGTTNAACCGATCNGGAGAAGTNCTNATTCAGCAGCGGGCTACCAGCAAGCCTCTCTGGGGAGACTTTTGGTCAAATACTTGCTGTTCACATCCGAGAGCTGGTGAGTCGATCGATTCTGCTGCCTCGAGAAGAATTGAAGAAGAGTTGGGCATACAGGCTGAGTTAAGCTTTATATACAAATTCGAGTATCAGGCGCGCTTCAACGAACAGCTCAGCGAAAACGAACTTTGCTCGGTTTATTTNGGGCATTTTGATGGAGNGCCCGCNCCAAACCCAAATGAAGTGCAGANCTGGAAGTGGATTTCAAGAGAGTCCCTCACCAAAGAGCTCAGGGAAAACGCAGATCTTTATACCCCGTGGCTGAAATTGGAGTGGTCAACACTGAACGAGGATTACGCNGCCCAATTCGAGAATATCTAAGGCTAATCCACNCTACTAGGCTTGGTTCGCTCCTTCACAGGGTCCGCGCTAGTAAAGCGGTCGAACCAATCATCCGCANCAAGGCCCTGGGCATCTCTCATTACCNTNTTTATTCTATTNAGGCCATGCTCAGGATAGNCAGCCAATTTTGCCACCAAATTTTTCGCTTCTATCAGNACTTGAGAATCGTCGNAGCAAAAATGAGCAAGCCCAAAAGATTTCATCTCTTCCCCATANATCCGGTCTCCTATCAATNCGACACGCGCGATAATCGACTCTGGATGTCTCAGGCTAAGCCACGCCAGGTTATAGGGTGCNGCCATCCCTATCTGAGCCTCGCCCACCTGAATAAATGATTCTCTGCCTACGACCAGTAAATCGCACGCGATGGCCAATGCAGCTCCTCCGTTAATCGCAAACCTCTCCAATGNCCCCACGACGGGCTTTTTACAATTAAAAATCGCCCGATGAGCNCCCCTCCAAATTTGTTGGAAATCCCCGACCCACTCTGGTTCAGGNGTTTCGTTAAAGGATTTTAAATCTAAACCAGAACAAAAAGACCCTTCAGCTCCCNTAAAAAGTATGACCCTCACTTCATCATCCACGCTTAGTGCCTCAAAAGCGTCTCGAAGTTCTAAGCCCAGAGGGCCGTTGATCGCATTTTTTCTCTCAGGGCGATTCAGGATTACCTGAGCCCATCCATCGCTTTTTTCAACATTCACTTCGCTCATCAATTTAATCCTTATATCAGCAACCAAATGCCAGCAACAATCAGAACCATACCTAATAATTGAACAANGCGCAGACGTTCTTTAAACAACCAGATCGTTGTCATTAATGTAAATAGCANTTCTATTTGACCTACAGCTCTCACAACTGCGGCACTATTTAAAGTCATCGCAGANAACCAGCACAAAGAGGCCAACATGCCCACACAACCGATGACCGAGGAAACTCNCCAATTTTGAAACACTCGGGCTAATTCGCCTGGCTCNCGAACCAGAAGATATATGCCCAAAATTATTGATTGAAGGGTAACGGCGACTAAAACGGTTAACGCTGCTCGTTCAAAAAATTCGCCAAATTCAAGAGATAAACTCGCCCCTCTAAANCAAACNGCNGCTACNGCAAACCCNGTNCCCGATATCAGACCTAAAANAAGTGCTCGCCGTGACAAATTCGGTAGAAAAGAGTCGTCACTCCACGATATGCATACGACACCAGCCAAACTAACTAAAATCCCTAGGGCAATGGAGACAGTAATCGCGTCGCCCAAAACCACGAGGCCAAAGAGAGCCGCTTGCGCTGCTTCGGTCTTAGACAACGTAGTTCCGACGGAAAAATTCCCCTTGACCACCGCAGAAATTAAACAGGAGGTTCCGACTATTTGGGCTATTCCACCAACAATCACGTAACCCAAAAATGTCAAAGGTAAAGAGGGTATTCTATCTACAAAAGCCAGAACGACTATGACTGCTAAGGGAATGGCAAACAAGAATCGAACAAAACTCGACCCATTGATCGATAAATTATCCGTAATTCGCCGCTGCAAAAAAGATCTAATATTTTGCAAAAATGCGCCGAGGAAAGTGAGTAACAGCCANGTTTCCATTGAGAGACTATATCAACTCGTGGCAACAAGGATAAAAAATTGAAAACCAAACCTTGAAAGTTTTTTTTCAACCACCAATATGNTCTAATATCAAGGCGCANGTGNTGGGTGAGTAGAAGCACCTCTCACNAAAAAGCGATCAAAATTAACGCTGACCTCTTTTGGTCTCTGGTTANTTACAATCGGGAGCTCATTCTTATGGAATTAAAAGANAGTAACACCCTTCAAAACCTCAANGATGCATTTGCNGGNGAATCTCAAGCNAATCGCCGCTANCTATACTTNGCTGCGAAAGCCGATGTTGAAGGAGAAAACGACGTGGCNGCGGTATTCAGATCAACTGCCGAAGGCGAGACTGGACATGCCCATGGGCATCTGGAATACATGGAGAAAGTCGGAGATCCTGCTACGGGATTACCCATTGGCTCAACTGCTGACAATCTAAAAGCAGCAGTCGCCGGTGAGACCCACGAATACACGGACATGTATCCAGGGATGGCATCGACTGCCAGAGACGAAGGTTTCGACGAGATTGCGGATTGGTTTGAGACCTTAGCGAAAGCGGAAAGATCCCACGCCAATCGCTTCCAGAAGGCTTTAGATTCTATGTAACGNACTCTTCTTGGTTCGNCTNGGAATTGAGGGGGGCATAAACGCCCCCTTTTTTTAAGCTTTAAATAAAGAAAACGGAAGCCCATGAAAGAAGGAAATCTGGAGGCGCCCAAGCGGGCACCCATCGACTGGAAAAATCCTGAGTATTACGACCAGCAGTCACTCGAAAAGGAGATGGAGCGAGTNTTCGACGCCTGCCACGGGTGCAGAAGGTGCGTTTCTCTTTGTGACTCTTTCCCCACCCTCTTTGATCTTATTGATGAATCAGATACCTTCGAAGTAGATGGTGTGGATAAAGGTGACTACATCAAAGTGGTCGACGAGTGCTTTCTCTGCGATNTGTGCGCTGAGACAAAATGCCCCTATCTACCCCCGCACGAGTGGGCGATCGATTTCCCTCATCTGATGCTCCGAGCGAAAGCCATCAAGCACGAATCCAAAAAAAGCAGGTGGAGAGATAAAGTGCTGACGAGCACGGATGTCACNNTGGGTACTGCGAGTTCATCTGGTATCGCTCCCATCGTAAATAAGGCTTTAGGCTCCAAAACAATAAGAAAGGTGTTAGATAAAACCGTTGGAATACACCCAGAGGCTCCCGTTCCCAAATTTGCTAGACCAACGAAAACCACTTCAAATTCGAATGTCGAACGCGAAGACANNCAGGACCAGCTCAAAGTAGCTATTTTCGCGACTTGTTATGANAAAAATACAGAGAGTTCCTTAATCGANGACTTAATGGCAATTNTNAACCACAACGCCATTCACNCAAAGATAATNTGGGATGCGANCTGTTGCGGCATGCCAAAGTTAGAGTTNGGCGATCTCAAACAAGTTGAGAGNNCAAAAAACGCCAATCTTCCGCACCTCATCGAGGCNGTNGACGAGGGCTATCAGATCGTTTCAGCTATTCCGTCTTGTGTTCTGATGTTTAAACAAGAGTTGCCACTCATGTTNCCTGAGCAACAAGANNTGACCAAGATCAAGGANAATTTTTTCGATCCTTTCGAATATCTGATGCTTCNTGTTAANNAAGAAAAGATNAACCTAGANTTCAAACACTCTNTNGGCAAGNTNTCNTATCACGCNGCTTGCCACCAGAGAGTNCAAAACGTCGGCGCCAAAACGCGCGAATTCCTCNNCTTAATCCCNGGCAGCGAAGTGGATATGATCGAAAGGTGCTCCGGTCACGATGGGACNTATGCCGTAAGATCAGAGTCCTANGAAAANGCNNTGAAAATAGCTCGCCCTGTNCAACGACAANTNAGNGAGNANAANGCNGATTATGTAGGATCGGATTGTCCCATGGCNGGNCGNCTAATTACTCACAATCTCGGATACAGTAGAAGAATCNGTTCANCCCCTNACCATGGTTCGTCATGCATATGGAATTTAATNAGACTATGAAACTAAGAAAACAAGATCTNTGGACTCTNGAAGANTACTCNNCNGAAAGAGAGGACTTTAGNCGCTCTATTCTTGAGCANAAAAAAGCNCGTCAACTTTTCCTNGGGCCCAACGCGACTCTNTACTTTGAAGATGCGCTGACNATGAAATATCAAATCCAAGAAATGCTCAGAATCGAAAAAATATTTGAAAGCGCCGAAATCGAAGAAGANATAGCGGCTTACAACCCTCTAATACCTGACGGCGATAATTGGAAAGCCACTTTCATGATCGAGTACCCAAATCCCGTCGAAAGAGCCGAAAAACTCGCTAAACTAGTGGGGATAGAGGATAAAGTATGGCTGCGAGTTGGTGGAGAAGAAAAGGTTTATGCCATTACCAATGAGGATCTAGATCGCTCAAGAGAAGAAAAGACCGCGGCAGTTCATTTCATGCGTTTTCAGCTCGAAACCGCGTCGATTGAACACCTAAAAAACGGGGAGCGGTTGGATGCGGGTATTGACCATCCTGAAATGCAGATAGAAACATCGGTACCGACAAAGGTGCTCAACAGTCTCCTAGGAGATCTCAGTTAACAAGGAACTCATCCAGAATTTAATCTTTGAAACTGATCATGTAGT
>PBUF01000160.1 GCA_002727775.1 Gammaproteobacteria bacterium | reverse complement strand
ACTTTTACTTAAATCGGCAACAAACAGCTGCTCTCTGACCGCTCCAGCGTCNTGATTTGCNTTCCAAACCCAATCCCTGGGATCCCAGGACAGNGCCGACAANGTCACGTTAACGGTACCTACATTGAGATCNCCGCCATATTGAACGTTATCTTCGGCTACACCAATCGAGCGAGACAATAACAAANTGANCAGAATCAAAAAACGAAGCACTTACGCCCCCCTCATCCTGGGATCTAACAGGTCTCTAAGAGCATCTCCGTATACNTTGACGGCGTACACGACAATNGTNAGNCATATCCCAGGCGCCAAAGCCAACCATGGCTGNANGTACATATAGGTCCTTCCNCTACCGCTAAGCATGCTTCCCCAGGTAGGAGCTGGCGGCGGNACNCCGAGACCTAAAAAAGAAAGNCCTGCTTCTGCAAGTATCACCGCACCAATCCTGGTGGTAAACAAGACGATGATGACTGGCATTACATTCGGCAAGATGTGGAAGACGAGTATATGCAATGTACGAGCACCAATAGACTGAGCGGCATGAGTGTACATATTCTCTCGGACCCCAATGACAGCGCCCCTGACAATTCGTGATCCAGCAATACCATACAAACAACCTAAAATAACGATTATCTGAGTGACGCCTGGACCAACGATAGACACTACTACGATCAACAAAACCAAATCAGGAAATGTCATCCAAGCATCCACAAAACGTTGGATGGCCATATCCAACGTCCCACCAAAATATCCACAAATCACGCCAAGCACTATTGAAATCACGGTCGCCAGACCCGCTGCAAGAAAACCCACAATGACAGATAGCTGAGCCCCATAGAGAATTCTAGATAGAACGTCTCGTCCGATATGGTCAGTGCCAAACCAATGTTCCAAAGAAGGAGACTGAAGCTGCTGTCGCATATCCGTCTCGTTGATCCCCATCGGGGCCAGCACATCGGCAAAGACACCCGCAAAAAGAAACAACGCAAAGACTATGCCTCCAATCGCCCCAAGTTTTTTTTGTCGTAACATCTTCCGATGAAAAGCCACGAACGGATGATTCCATAGCCCAACGAAAAATTGAGGCTGATTCATTACTGCCTCACCTTTGGATCCAGAAACCCGTAGGTCAAATCAACCAGGAGATTGATTAATAGAATCACAAGCCCCACAACCAAAAAAACGCCTGTTACGATTGGGTAATCTCTTTGGAATACCGCTTCCAACAACATTAACCCCATTCCAGGAACCACAAAGATTTGCTCGAGGATAACCGCGCCGCCTATCAAAAGAGGGGCTTGTAAACCAATTAAAGTGACTACAGGAATAAGGCAATTCCTTAAAGCATGCC
The DNA here is from genome assembly GCA_002727775.1 of Gammaproteobacteria bacterium. Classification (GTDB taxonomy): domain Bacteria; phylum Pseudomonadota; class Gammaproteobacteria; order Pseudomonadales; family Azotimanducaceae; genus UBA4421. Next base: position 12,305 of record PBUF01000160.1, on the reverse strand, counting down.
TGAAGACCACGATGTTTTCCGATAGGCCCTTGGCTCTGGCTGTACGAATATAATCCTGTCGAAGGACCTCCAACATCATCGTTCTGGTCATTCGCATNGTGACAGCCGACATGCTAAGCCCCAGCAAAATTGCAGGCACCAGCATATGACCCAGGTTTGCGAGCGGGTCCTCTAAAAATGGCGTGTATTGCAGCGGTGGCGACCACCTCCACCAGACAGAAGGAAACACCATCACCAGTGTTCCCAACCAAAAGCTAGGGATTGCCAACATAAGCAAGGAAAAGGATCTCGCTATGTAGTCGCCCGCCGTGTCCTGCCGCATCGCAGAATAAATACCGATCGGTATCGCGACACTAAGAGCAACCACTANAGCAAGAAACCCTAATTCAAAAGTAATCGGGATTGTTAACGCTAACAGTTCAGTTACAGGCGTGTTTTGCCACAATGAGCTGCCCAGGTCTCCCTGAAGAATATCACCCACCCAAACGAAGTACTGAGTATAAATAGGCTTATCTAAACCGAGTGAGGCCTCTATAACTGCACGGTCGTTATCAGAAGAAATATCATTCTGAGCCAACATCAAGTCGATCACATCGCCTGGTATCATCCGAATCGATGCAAAGACAATGATGCTGGTAAATAAAATCGTAGGCAAAAGCGCCAGCATTCGCCTGATAATAAAAGCCTGCATATGGTTTAAATACTACTTCTCCCTCCCCTGTACTCTAACAGATTTCTCTCTTTATAAAGAGCGNCTTAAATCAACTCTTCGTTGACCGTGTAGGCGAGATANCGATAAACACTATNAGCAGGCAAATTACTGTGCTGGGCTGTTTCCCCACGAAACATCATGGCAAGAACCTCTCATCATNAAGCTTTGATTTGCATTACCAAAGTGCCACTGGATTGATGATCATCTGGACTGCACCTTTCAACCTTGCCTGACCAAGAACAAACATGAACTCTTTGACTTCNTCACGAGCCAANCGGCCNGTATTCATGGTTTCAAGAAGAAACACGCCATTTTCTTTAAGAAGNGTGATGTGATCATAGAAAATCTTATCNCCTTCTATCGGTGGGACAGCGCCTATCCCCCAGGTATCAGCACCAACTGCCATCGGGTCTTTCGAGGCGAGATAAACCGCGGCTTCATTAGTAATACCAGGGATCGTACTTACCCATACTCCTGGTTCGCTTTTTAACTTCGCGTCAGTCCAACCAGTATGAAAGAGCACAACATCACCCTTTCGAATTTCCACACCCTGTGCGTCTGCGGCTCGCTTGATATCCTGAGACCCAATAGGCTGACCAGCAGCCATCGACTCAACCCCAAAATGCTTTGCCATATCGATCAGCACACCTCGACCGACCAAAGGAGGTACTTTTTCAATGCCAAGCTTGGTCAGACCACTGACATCGGAAAAATCTTTACCCATATTGCAATTATAGAATTGACCGAGCTCACCCATATGGCCCAACCCATCGAGTTGTGGACCGGTCCCGAGCCACATCTGCAGCACGTCGTCGTTATAGCTGGAGTGCCATCCAAATTGCCCTGCGCCATCCAGGCCGAACTGTTGACCTGGCTGCACAACCTGCAGCTGGGTATAACGTGGAGCAAAGGCAGGCATTCCTGGTTCAATTACAATACCCAGAGGATGAGTCTTACCTTTTGTGACAAGCTTGGCAGCCATGAGAACTTGATCTGGAGTTACAAGGTTTGCAGATCCAATCTCATCATTTTCGCCCCATTTTGAAGGACTACACGTATTTTCCGCCCAAGAGTTAGTTACTGCCATCAGCACAATTAAACAACTCAAAACCATATAACCAAAAGTCCTTCTCATCACTATCTCCTTCTTCGCAATAAACCAACCGCTCAACACATTTTTAGTTTCCTCTAATCGAGGTAAAATACAATAGAAGTGAGCAATGTTTTGCTTACTACTCCTTAGCAGGATGCTCTTTCAACAAATATTTGATTTAGGACAATTCATGACGCACGACCTAGTTATACGAAACGGCAAGCTTGTAGACGGTCTCGGGAACCCTAGTCAAATGGGTGATCTAGCGATTGAAGGGGAACAGATTGTTGATATAGGAAGGCAAGTTGCTAAGGGCAAACGCGAGATAGATGCGAACGGCAAGGTAGTAACACCAGGATTTGTAGACCTACACACACACTTCGATGCCCAGATAGGCTGGGATCCCTCGCTCACCCCAGCCTCTTGGCACGGAGTCACCACCGCCTTGATGGGTAACTGCGGGGTCACCTTTGCGCCGGTAAGAGAAGCCGATAAAGAGACCCTAGCTGAGATGATGGAATCCGTCGAAGACATTCCACGGCACGCNATCATGACTGGCTTACCATGGGACTGGAATTCCTATGGNGAATACCTTAACTCTATAGAGAAGCTCAACCCAGCCATAAACCTAGCCGGCCTGGTAGGACACGCAGCGGCTCGCTTTTATGTGATGGGCGATAGAGCTATCGAGGAACAGCCTAATGAAGAGGAAATCGCAGAGCTAGCAAAACTTATCGGTGCATCTGTTCGCGAGGGCGCGGTAGGTTTTTCCACTAATCGCCTAACGGTACATGTTATGCCCGATGGAAGGCCCATACCCGGCACATTCGCTACGGAAGAAGAACTCGTTGAAATATCAAAGGCGGTTGGACAAGAGGGCGGGATCCTTCAAAGCGTTATTCAGGGAGGCGACCAGTTGCCTGCGGAGCTCGCGCTGATCAAAAAACAACTAAACGCCGCTCAAACGCGTCTTCTTTTTAGCGCTCCCTGGGAACCGGGAGAGAAAGGCTCGAACGCCTACCAGACTGCCATCGACGACATGAAAGCTAGCGGTCTTGATGTCAATGGAACGACACAACCTAGAGCAGCAGCCTTTCTTTCCGGACTNCAATCCAATGTACTGTTTTCATTCCGCAGCAAAGGATTAGCCTGGAGAGAACTTCGAGGTAAAGAATTTGAAGAGAGACTCGCTGCAATTCGTGACCCCGCATTCAGATCATCGCTAATTGAAGAAGCCAAGCAAATGGAACCTGCCGAAAGCATCGGGCACTCTATGGCATCGTCTCGATATTTTATCCCTCCTAAAGCTTCGTTCTGGATGGGAGCACAAGATCGCCCTAACTACACTGGTGGCAAAGAGGTTTCGTTGGCTAAGCTGGCTGAAGACGCTAACGAACACCCAGCGGAAACCTGGTTAAGACTGATGGACGAAACTGATGGCAGAAGTTTGTTCATGTTACGTTTTGTAAACCAAGACCTTAGCGTTTTACCGGATTTCATGCGCTCCGACTGGGTTGTACCTGGTGTTGGTGATGCCGGCGCACACGTCAGCATGATAATGGATGCAGGCTGGAGTAGCTTTTTTCTGTCCTACTGGCACCGCGACCAACAGGAATTTTCCTTAGAACAATCGATCAACTACCTAACTGCTAAGCAAGCTCGAATAATCGGGCTTCAAGATAGAGGCTCTCTTGAGATGGGTAAACGTGCTGATATCAATATCATCGACATCGATCAACTGGCCGAACGCCAACCGATAAGAGTCCAGGACTTCCCTGGCGGTGCGCCGAGATTCATACAAAGAGCAATCGGCTATCAAAACACCATAGTGAACGGACAAGTAATTCTGGANAATGACGAACTCACCGGANANGTCGGCGGTCAAATAATNCGNAACCAGTCCAAATATTCAGTAAAGGGCTGATCTAAATTTTAGTTCATCTGTATGAACTGATGAATAAGCGGCACCAGTATCTCCGGGATATCTTCCTGGCAAAAGTGGCCTGCGTCGGGGAAAGTGTTAACCGGAGCGTTCGGAAAAAGCGCCCTGAAATCGGCGATAGCATTTTCAGGGTGGATCGCCCTGTCCTTCAGCCCACAAGCCAGCATAGCGGGTTTAGATTTTACAGCGTCCAGATCGCCCGCCTCGACCCCCTGCATGATGAACTCTCGGAAACGATTAAAATGAACGTCCAAAGGAAACTCGATTGCACCAATACAGGAGGCCCTGTCTGGAAATGGCGCCGAGTAGGCGTCTAGCCAATCCTTGGTCACTCGAGCGGAATTCTCAAATCCGATGATTTTCATAACCGAGAGGACCGTAGAGCCCAGCTCACCTAATATCCCATGCAAGGTGCCCGCCTCTTCGTGTTTAGCGATCCACTTGAACCATTCGGAGCGCTCAGCATTCGCGTTAGCGCCTCCCATCGCCAAGAGGGTATTCATCAAGACAAATCGCTTCACTCTACCTGGGTGTCTTACGGAGTAAGCACCAGCAATCGGGCCGCCCCAGTCCTGACAAACAATTGTGATGTCCCTCAAATCCAAGTCTTCTATGAAGTTAGCAAGATTTTCAACATGGGTTTGCAGCGTATAAACCCTATCCGGAGGGGTCTCACTTTTACCAAAACCCATGTGATCCGGGACTATCACTCGGTAATGTTTGGAGAGCTCTGGTATAAAATTGCGATACAGATACCCCCAGGTCGGCTCACCGTGCAGACAAAGCACGACTTCTCCATCTGGAACCCCTTCATCCACGTAATGTTGCTTGAAACCTGAGGCAGTTGAAAAGCGTGCTTCGTAGGGCCAGGTTCCATTAAATGTTTCATCTTGGTTGATCATTGGTACCCCTTACTTCAAATCCAGGCATTGCCGGAAAAACTAATTCAGCCGATCGTTCTCGATTAACTCTGTCGATTTCCGCTTGTTGTGCCATAAAAATAGGATTTCTGGGATCCCCAACAGATTAAAAATTAGGAAAAAAAGAAACCATTTTTTTTGTTCTTGCTTTGCTGCAAGCCAACAGGCCTTGTAAGTCCAATAGGCCTCCCAAACCACAATCAACAAAATAAGTATCAAGATCATCATCACTTATCCGGCGCTCTCAAGCCTTTTATTGTAACTGCAAATCACGAAGACTGTTTATAAAGTAAATTTTCTTCTGGTTTTGTCGAAAACCCTTCTGGATAAACTACTTCCTCAAACTTAGACGCGAAACTTCGACCATAATGATCTCTGTTGATTGCCCATACCGATCTAGCTGTATGGTTATTCATGATTCCACTTCTTAATGCACTGAGCGCAGTCATAAATTCTACCTCACCTGTAACCCCCAATTGCCATTGTCTGTAGGCATCTCCGGCATTGTGAATTAGCATTGCAACGTAGTAGGTGATTTGAGTTTTTTCGATATCAGACAAGCCATCCGAATCCCACTCTTTGGTCAAAAGAGCTGCAAAACCATCGCTCTCGGCAACTCGGAGAAACCTGTCCATCATGCGGGTTGATTGCACGCTTGACGCACTCGATCGCGCGAGCACGTTGGCATATCGTAGCTGGAGAGTCAGAAAAACCAAGGTAATCAATACGGCAACCGCTCCAATCAACTCCGCCACCGCTCCAATCGCATCCCAATTCATCTTGCTTCCTCATTTCTAAAACCACGAATGTATCGCATTACGAGATTGCGAACTAAGCGATATCAGCTGTTAACAGTTTCGAAACCATGCATCCTTGTTCAGATTCGTCATGTTTATCAATGACGTTTACTCGTTTAGGATGAATACCGGGTGTGCAAGAAGACGATGCAGTGACGCTATCTAAAATTCAGAAAGATGAGCTGGTTAAAAACGGTTTTTGCATTTTACCGACGGTCCTTAATCAAGAACGCCTGATTGAGGCAAGAAACGCTCTTCAAGGCGCCATCAAGAAAACCATGGATCGCGGTCTAGCTACTCACATACCCGGACTCGATCCCAACGAACACAACATCAGAATATTCAATCTACTCGATCTCGACCCGCTTTTTGTTGATCTTATAGCCGATGCCGAAGCGCTATCTATCGTGAAGGATCTGATTGGCAATGATTTCATCGTTTCTAACTTTACTGCCAACATCGCAAAACCCGGCAGCGGCTCAATGGAAATACACTCGGACCTATCACTAGTTCACCCTCCTCCCTGGGACCAGCCATGGGCGATCAACATTATTTGGGTGCTAAACGACATGAGGGAAGAAAATGGTGCAACCCGGTACCTCCCTTTTAGCCACAAAATTAATCAGCCAGGTGATTTGCCGAAGGCGATCAGCAAGGAGATGTGTCCTATTGAAGCAGAAGCAGGAAGCATTATCGCAATGGACGGTCGTCTTTGGCATACCTCCGGCGCAAACATCACACAAAATGAAGAACGAAGTTTACTTTTTGGCTATTACACCCGCTCCTTCATTAGGCCTCAATGGAATTTCACNGCTGGACTATCGGACGAGACTAAATCTTCGCTTCCGGACCGTCTAAAATANAAGCTTGGCCTTGAGTTAGCCTCCAATACATACGCCGATTACAGTAACCACACAGAAAAATGATGGTTCGGTCTCACTAGAACCAAACTAGTTACAAACCCCTTTTGAAATTCTAGTTACTCCAATAGATGTAGGTATCAGTCGCTGGGTCCCGTACCTGTCGGAGGTGTTTGTCGACATTTATCGGCATCGCGCCGGCTGAATCCCATTTGGGAGGCACCATCTGCGCATTATGCTCTTCAAGAAGTATCATCAGCTCATCGACAACGTCGGGGTTGGCATCCGCGAGGTTCGTTGTCTCGCCAGGGTCTTCAGAAAGGTTAAAGAGCCAAGTCTTGGAAAGTTGGGGTACTACTGCCATTTTCCAATTGTTGTGCCTGACTGTGCGGTAGTCGCCAGCTCTCCAGAACAATGTTTCATGGGGTTTCCCTTTCTGTTCACCCCTAGCATAAGGCAACAAACTCACCCCATCGACTTCAACATNTGTTGGGACAGTTGCACCAGCNGCATCTGCAATAGTGGAATAAATGTCGAAGTGATGAACGGGCTCNTTGTAAGTNGTNCCNGCTTTAATTTTNGACGGCCACTTAACAAAATAAGGAACATGGATCCCNCCTTCAAAATTGGTNATCTTCCAACCTCTGAAGGGTTTATTAACATCAGAAATACCNATATAGCCNGCGCCNCCATTATCAGAAGTGAATATGACGATCGTATTTTCTGTCAGACCATTATCCTCTAACGATTGNAAGACNCTGCCGACACCACGGTCTAAACTNCTGATCATGCCAGCGTAAACNCGTTCCGTATGATCCTCTATATGTGACANCGCATCGTAATCCTCTTTGGCNGCTTGTAAGGGTGTGTGAGGTGCCCAATGNGCCANGTACAAAAAGAAGGGTCTGTTCTTNTTTGCCTNAATAACCTTGACCGCTTCATCNGTGTAATAGTCNGTCAGNTACCCNCCNGGCNTGAAGGCATCACCCCCATTGTAACTCGCTGCNTACCTCAGNCCGNCCCANANAAAACGATCTATNGGNTCATAGGACAGCTTCGAATTCACCACATCAGGATCATCTTCTTCNGCATAAAGNCCTGAATGCATCAGTAGGCTTTGNTCAAAACCCTGTTCTTGAGGGGCACTCCCGGACTCCCTGCCTAGGTGCCACTTACCAATATGTGCGGTGTAATAACCTTGGTCTTTAAGGAGCTCCGCAATGGTCACCTCGGTCGCTGGCAGNCCCATCTGGTCGTAAGGGAGATTTCGAGGGTTTACCGTGGGGATTGGTTTTGGCTCTCGACCCTGGCTCATCATCATTAATGCAGTGGACATCCCCGGAGGCGTTGGCGTGAACTCGAACCCAAAGCGCGAGCCATAACGCCCGGTCATCATCATCGCCCTGGAAGGTGCGCAAGTACCCTGCCCCGCATAGCCATTNACAAAATTCATACCTTGCTTGGCAATAGAATCGATATTTGGGGTCGGTACCGTGCCACCGGCGACACCTCCGCCGTTGATGGTAAGATCGTTCCATCCAAGATCATCCGCCAGAATTAGAACGACATTTGGTTTATCAATGCTCTCTAAACGTTCTTGAGGGCCTGCTTCCCATTCAACGGTCTGATTCGGACCTACCTGGACTCGCTGGTCAGTCATAATCGAAATTCCGGTTAGGAGAATCTCTATTCTGAATAAGTAGGCAATGCCTAACAAAACAGCACCAACACCGATAATTATCAGAAGGGGTTTTCGCATCAGCTATTCATCTCCATAAGTAAGGATTATTCACTCTCAAAAAAAGCAGTAAGCAAGCCAAGAACAACAAAAAAGGACCACTATTCAATCTAAAGGATTGGAAATAAAAGAACCATCATCATGTNTTAATTTGGCTCGTACCAAATGGGCGAACTCCATGCTCGTTCCTGATGTGTGGCNGCTAAATCCGGATTCGGCTCAATGCCCAATCTGATGGCATCCCAAGTCGACCAACGACAGCTTGGGTTTTCTAAAACACGNACATAGTAATAGGCATGTTCCTGAGGACTAAAATCTGGGTCTTGCCAAACCGCCTTTAGCATGACGTTCCCATGGTCACTAGACACACTGCAATCCGAAAGGTTGACCTTAGCTTCATTATTGGGACATCGGTGAGTCTTAGGATCAGGAGAGAGTCCGTCTGAGCAGGCGACATCGTAGATTTTCTCTCTTGACTGGCCGTCCTCAACCCAACCCTTGATGATTTGCGCTCTCTGCAACCAACCCGCATTAGGATCTCTGGACGTCCACACAAAAAAACTGGGTCCTTTGTCATCTTCAAATCCATTAAGCACAGAGCCCATGGGTACTCCGCGCTCATAAGAGACTCTTACCGGCTCACTATGACTAGCAAGATTCTCGGGTAGGTCGCCCGCAAAAAATCGAACTTGTATTCTTGGACCGGAAGTTCCAAATGTTTCTCGCCTGTGCATTGCATCGTAGATTGCTTCGCGAGTATTTTCCTGAGCCCAGACTCCTGCGAGCCCTCCAGTACCGTGNGTTGCCTGGCGAGGAGTCCAGAATCCCTCCCAGGACGCTTCAGGATCCTTATAGTCGGGATAGGCAGCCCCCCTCGACACAGGATTATTCCCGCCAGTGGTAAAGAAATTGTCCTCCTCGTAAGGTCCGGCCGACACATGAGAGTCGCTAGAGCCGATCGCACCTAGTTGGTACGGATTGAAGCCCTGAGCGTCTTGAAACTTCAGCCCTGTGTTGAGGGCATCCCGATAGTACCCTCCTTTAAACACAGAAATGGGATTTGTGTTCGTCGCGCGATTTAGGTAGTAACGAACTATCTGGAAATCTGCCCACTCATCGTTTGGAGAGAGCATCGGATGAACTTCGGATGTGCCTTTCTGCTGAGTAATTTCAGCAAGCGGCTCGTTGCGCATACGCTTCTCAGCATAATCTTTGTCTAATACTCCACCCTTGAATGTTGTTTCCTGGAAAGCTAATCCGTCGCTTTGATTCATGTTGTGGGGTATCGCAAGGCTTTCGATTCCCTGTTCTCGCAGACCATCCAACCAGTCCCATAAATCCTCAGGATCCTCTGAGTCTTCCGAACTGAAAGGCAACACAGGAACATCAGTACCCCGAAAAATCACATTACGATGAAGATGACGGCTTCCGGGTGACGAGGTGTACTCATAACCAATGAAAGTGGTGAACTTNCCCGGNTCGTAGTGCCTCTCTGCGGCTTCTATGATTTGTCTCCAAGCATATTGCCTAACCTGAGGCCCCATAAACTCGGGATTCTGATCGCCCAGAACTCTCAGCCGTCGGATGGTCTCCGACAAAGGGCTGTTTTTTGGAACCAAGTTCTGCGCGTCCGGATGTCCATAAAAGGGTGCCTGTGGTTCGATTTGCGCTGCAAAAACTCCGAGGTATCTTGCGTGATCGGAGACCATCAGAAAATCCAGGGGCGCTCCTTTTATCCTTAACTGATCGCCCATCGGATGATCAATCACCTCACCTTTGGCATAGCGGTAAGCGTCATCAGGTCCAGTCCTGACATTAAACATGAACGCGTCAAATGAGTATCTGGTGTGGATATGAGTGTCTCCAAAAAACGCGCGGGTTTGCGTTTCTGAGAAACCGACGAATGCACTTCCCAGTCCGACAAGCCCAAACAGGACGTTAACTAAACCTAACCGATGTTTAACCTTTAAAAACAAAATTTGTCCCCCTCTAACCTCTACCAATTAGCCAAAATAACTATGTTTGAGGAATCTTACTGAAGATATTGAGTTGTCCTTCGAGCCCCGCTTCCTTATGAATAGTATTTTCTTTCCATTCGTCAGAATCAACCATTCTCATAAACACTTCGATCGACGGATATTCAACTATCGCCGCCACGTCCCAAAGCTCTTCTACCTCCCCTACCACTAATCCCTCAATCAAACTGGTGTGCAGTATTTTGCCTCCAGCCTCCTCCACCATTTCACGGGTCTTATTGGAATAAATTTGATAGGCCTCTATACCGGTCAATTGAGAATCTCTGCCATCTGGGTATTCAGCTTTAGCTTTAAATTTGAAGAGGTTAATCATGCAGACTGGACCGTGGTCGGGATTTTTAGCTAGCGCCTCCCACTGTTCCGCCGAGTGGTGGACTTTATTATCTACCTTCATTTTTTTCCTGTTTTAAACTCTATATAGCCGCCCATTGTTCGCACGAACTCACGATCCAAGTCAAATCGGATATCGGATGACGAACTAAAGCATTAGAAATTTATTGAAAGCTTATTGAGACAAGACAAGTTTCTTTACGATGGAGAAGGCAACGCACCTTAACTCATTCACGACTAGGGTTTAACCGGATGGTGTATACCTTACTAATGATCGCAACTGGCGTTTCGACAACACTTAAAATTAAGAATGTGCCCTACAGCCACCAGTACAGAACCAACCACGGTCAGGATTTTCTCTCCGTACTCGCCCAAAAACCCTTCTCCCAAGCCTGCAGCTAAGACAAGGATTGCTATCCCCGTTAAACCCCAGGCCAAAATATGTTTAAGTCCATGTTGNCGNCAGCCTAAGGTCAACGCCACAGCACTGGTAGGCAACACTAGAAGCACGAGCAACAAATGGATACGTTCATCAGCTATGGGCAAGGCNGCAAGGGAGGGCACCAAAATAAGCGTCAGAGGCACTGCAAGGCAATGCAGTACGCATAGGAAGGATAATCCGATGGCTGAACGATCCAACAGTGCAATAACCGCAGTCATGTTAACTCCTCCTAAGCAGGGCAATCACTACAAATACACTCTAGCTCAAGCTGATTCCTTGCCAGGTGATAGCCAGCGGTTTTAGCCCCTCCTTCTATGGAAGACATCACCGAGGATGGCAAACTCACCTCCTCGACCCGATGACAAGACGTGCAGATCAGAAATTGAGGTAAACGGTGCTCATGCTCACACGCTATGTGAGAACACGCGACATATTTATTGGCCAAATTCAACCGATGAACCAGATTCTGCTCTTCCAAAAACTCGAGGATCCTATAGACCGACATTGGCAAAATATTATGGCCAAGCTCAGTACGACAAAAGTCCGAAAGTTCGTAGGCTGATAAAGCCTTTTCCGAAGCCAACAAGCCAGACAAAACCTGCCGGCGTTTATCCGTTAGTTTGCTTCCCTGCTCTTTGCAATGCTTTTCCGCTCGCTCAAGCGCAGTGCTGGTTAAAGATTCTCGGGTCAAAGTATCAGGCCGCCGTCATTGTTGTTACAACATAACATTTAAAGACCTTCTCTTTCAAACTGAAGGGCTGGAGCCCACAGCACGAGAGGCGGAGTAAGCCTGAAAGGCGGGCCATAGACTAAGCAATAATGCCGTTAAGTAAATCAGTCCCAGAGCCATCAAGCTCGATGAATACAAAATATCTAATGAGAGCAAAATCCCTAGCTCAGTTACAAGCACAGTATTAATAAGCGTAATCATTGTTAGCAAACCAGCTAAAGCAATTACTACTCCAACGGTCACTATTAATAGTGATTCAATAACCAACAAAGCCAAGATGAACAGAGACGGTGCCCCTATACTTCTTAAAATATCTATTTCTCGCCTGCGCTCTCTCATGGAGGCCAACAACATGGCATTCAAGCCCAGCAGGGAAGAGATAAACACTAGAATTGAAATCCCTCTCAATACATTTTCCACGTTGCCAACAAGCTCCCACAATTGAGTCAGGGCGACACCGGGGAGAATTGCCAATAAAGGTTCTTCCGCGTATTCGTTTATCCAACGTTGCACTTGCAGAGTAGCAATCTGAGACTCCAGACCCACCAATAGAGCGGTCACAGTTCCTAAAGGTGGATGAGAATGACCCTCATGCTCGTCGTGATGAGCCTCTTCATGTTCATGCTCGTCGTGGTGAGCTTCTTCATGTTCATGCTCATCGTGATGAGCCTCTTCATGTTCATGCTCATCGTGATGAGCCTCTTC
>PBUF01000159.1 GCA_002727775.1 Gammaproteobacteria bacterium | reverse complement strand
TTATAGATACTCCTGGACATGCGGCTTTTACTGCTATGCGAGCACGCGGAGCAAAAGTAACGGATCTAGTTATCTTGGTTGTAGCTGCGGACGATGGAGTGATGCCTCAAACGGAAGAAGCTATTCAACACGCCAACGCAGCTGAAGTGCCTATTATTGTTGCGATAAACAAGATGGATTTGGAAAATGCCGACCCAGAAAAAGTCACCAATGAACTTGCTGCAAAAAACGTTATTCCCGAAGAATGGGGTGGAGACACTCAGTTTATTAATGTGTCTGCAATTAGTGGGGAAGGCATTGAAGGTTTGTTAGAAGCTATACATTTACAGTCTGAAATCATGGAGTTACAGGCTGTCGCAGAAGCTCCTGGCCAAGGTGTGGTTATAGAGTCTAGTTTGGATAGAGGCAGAGGAGCGGTAGCGACTCTATTGGTGAAAAATGGAACACTCCGCCAGGGTGATGTGGTTATAGCCGGAGAGTTTTACGGCAAAGTTAGAGCCATGATTGACGATCAGGGTTCAGTAGCGAAAACCGCTGGTGCGTCTATGCCTGTAGAAGTCTTAGGATTAAACGGTACTCCTGAAGCTGGTGATGATTTTTCTGTTGTTGCTAATGAAAAGCGGGCCAGAGAGCTTGCAGAGTTTAGGGCGGAAAAAACGATGGAGAGAAAGCAGGCAGCTCAGCAGGCGGCGAAATTGGAGAATGCGTTCCTAAATATGTCGGAGGGAGAGAAGAGGGTCCTCAAGCTTATAATAAAAGCTGATGTTAGGGGCAGTTTGGAAGCAATCTTGCAAGCTGTATCAGAACTAGGAAACGATGAAGTTTCTGTTCAAGTTCTTGGTTCTGGTGTTGGAGGTATATCGGGCTCAGATTCTACCTTGGGGGTAACTTATGGAGCGTCAATTTTTGGATTTAATGTAAGAGCAGATCAAACTGCAAAAGGAATAATCGAAAAAGAGGGAGTTGACCTTCGATATTACAGCGTAATCTACGAGTTGATCGATGACGTAAAAGTTTTATTGTCTGGCATGCTTGCGCCTGAAGTCAGAGAAGAAATCATCGGCATAGCAGAGGTCAGAGATGTATTCCGTTCACCGAGATATGGGTCTGTTGCTGGATGTATGGTTTCGGAAGGGGTCGTTTATAGAAACAGGCCGATTAGAGTATTACGGGATAATGTGGTTATTTTTGAGGGAGAGCTCGAATCTTTAAGAAGGTTTAAAGACGACGTTAGCGAAGTTAGAAATGGGATCGAGTGCGGGATAGGTGTACGAAATTATAACGACGTAAAAGTTGGTGACTTGATAGAGGTTTTTGAAGTGAAAGAAATAGCTCGAAGTATTCAATAGAAAAATATGTCGAGAGCTATAAGGGTCGGCGATTTTATTAGAGACGAAATTTCGAAGATTATTTTACATGAGGTTCGAGACCCAAGACTCACAAAGCATTTGGCAGTGAATGACGTGGTTGTTAGTAAAGATCTTTCTTATGCTGATATCTATGTTTCTTCTTTCGAGCATGATAACAAATTAGATCAACATGCGATCGCAGAGGTGCTGAATGGCGCTTCAGGTTTTTTTAGAACGTTATTGTCGAAGAGGCTTTCTATGAGAACAACTCCTAAGCTGAGATTTCACTATGACACACTCCAGTCGGAAGGAATGAGCTTAGAACAAAAGATCAGAGAGGCTATATCTAAAGATCGAATGAATATTTCTAATGATGAAGATTAATCAAGGCTGCAATGGATTTTTGCTGGTAGATAAACCTAGTGGCATTACTTCGAGTAAATTGGTTCAGTTGATTAGAAAGACATTTAACCTAAACAAAATTGGGCATACCGGCACTCTTGACCCGTTGGCTACAGGATTAATGGTTCTTTGCGTCGGTCAAGCCACCAAATTTTCTCAGTTTTTATTGGTCAAAGACAAAAGTTATAGAGTGTCTATCAAGCTGGGAGTGGCGACAGATACGTTTGATGCAGATGGACTAGTTACTTCCGAAAAAGCGATAAACCATGTTACCAGGGAGTTAATTGAAGCAACGTTGACGAATTTTCAGGGTGAGATAGAACAAATTCCACCTATGTACTCTGCAATAAAAAAAAATGGAGTTCCACTTTATAAGCTGGCTCGCAGAGGCTTGAAGATGGATTTAGAGCCTCGTAAGGTCAGGATTCACGAAATCGAAATACTCGGATTTGACGGTAAATTTCTGGATTTGAAAGTTTGCTGTAGCAAAGGGACGTATATAAGAACGATTGCCGCTGATTTAGGAGATGTGTTAGGGTGCGGGGCGCATGTGGCAGAGCTCCGTAGACTATCTGTTGGCAGTTACGACGAAAAAGATATGTTGGCATTTGATGAGCTGATAAAATTGGAAGATCGAGATGGCCTTGCTGATAGCTTACTCCCTATTGCTTCTGCTTTTAAGGATTGGTCTGAAATACTGATAGATCCGGATCAGGCAAGATTGCTTAAAAATGGTGCGAAACTTGCTTACAGATTTGGCAAAAAAAAGTCTCGGGTTGGTATTTATGAAAGTATTGATGGTCATAACAAAAAGTTCATAGGGGTTGGAGAAATTTTAAATGACGGTATTTTGAAGCCGGCAAAAATGTTGGCTACCGNCTGAGGCNGTAAATANAAGAAATGGGATACTGTAGGTATGCGCGGTTCCTATTTTTATGATNAATCGCATATTAGGAGAATAATNATGGCACTGAGTGCAGGAGATAAAGCAAAAATAATTGAAGAATATCGGCTTGANGAAGGCGATACCGGAAGNCCTGAAGTTCAGGTGGCTTTACTNACAAACAATATNAATGTGTTACAGAATCATTTTACAGACCATAAAAAAGATCATCACTCGAGAAGAGGCCTGATACGAATGGTTAATCAGAGACGCAAGCTGCTGGATTATCTTAAAGAAAAAGACTTGTCTAGATATGCCTCGCTCATTCAGCGTTTAGGCTTGCGACGTTAAGAATTCGAAGGAGAAGAATTTGAATCCAATTATTAAAGAGTTTGAGTACGGTANACATAATATAAGAATAGANACCGGGAAAATTGCTAAACAATCTACTGGCTCGGTCATGGTCTATATGGACGATACGGCCGTGTTAACCACGGTGGTTGGCGCTAAAACTATGAGGCCGGGACAGGATTTTTTCCCGCTTACCGTTAACTATCAGGAGAAGACCTACGCCGCGGGTAAGATCCCGGGCGGTTTTTTTAGGAGAGAAGGTCGTCCGAGTGAAAAAGAAACTCTGACAAGCCGTCTTATAGATAGACCTATTAGGCCTCTTTTCCCCAAGGGGTTTCTGAATGAAGTGCAGGTGGTTTGTACAGTCATGTCAGCCGAGAAAGATCAGGATCCTGACATCGCCGCAATGATAGGAACCTCGGCGGCTCTTGCGATATCAGGAATTCCGTTTAACGGACCGATTGGCGCAGCGCGTGTAGGTTACAAAGATGGTGCATACTTATTGAACCCTGGCTATGAGGAGTTAGGCGGCTCCGCACTAAATATGACGGTGGCGGGGACCAAATCGGCTGTGCTGATGGTTGAATCAGAGGCGAAAGAGCTGAGCGAAGATCAGATGCTAGGAGCAGTACTGTTTGCCCATCAGGAGNTGCAGATTGTCATTGATAAAATTCAAGAGTTTGCGNCGGANNTTGCCAAGCCGGCCTGGGAATGGGACGAACCTGCTGCNGATGAAGGNCTANAGGAAAAGGTGGAGNCTGTAATNGGGGATAGGTTAGCACTGGCTTATTCGGAGAAGGATAAGCTAAAGNGGCAGCAATCTGTTAGAGANCTAANANNTGANGTNGTANANGANGTTGNCGGGGANGANGACTCTGATCTTTCCGAAGAGATTGCCGAGATTTTTNGTAANGCTGAAAAAAACTTCGTACGTCGTAGNATTTTGAGTGGGGAGCCCAGAATTGATGGTAGAGACNTGGTCACAGTNAGGCCCATCGATGTGGAGGTTGGCGTTTTACCCAAGGCACATGGATCTGCTTTATTTACCCGAGGAGAAACGCAGGCAATCGCCGTGGCAACCTTGGGCACATTGCGAGATGCTGCAATAGTAGATGCGTTAGAAGGCAGTTATAAAGACCCTTTTATGCTTCATTATAATTTTCCGCCCTATAGTGTTGGTGAGACTGGAATGATGGGCGGCCCAAAACGACGCGAAACGGGGCANGGACGGCTCGCTCGTCGAGGAGTCGCCGCTGTCATGCCGGACGGGGAAAGTTTTCCTTACACGATCAGAGTCGTATCAGAAATAACTGAATCAAATGGTTCCAGTTCAATGGCAAGTGTTTGCGGAACATCTTTGGCTTTGATGGACGCAGGAGTACCAATAAAAGCTCCGGTGGCTGGAGTAGCAATGGGATTGGTGTTGGAGGGCTCCGAGTTTGCCGTGTTGACGGATATCTTGGGTGACGAGGATCATCTTGGTGATATGGATTTNAAAGTTGCGGGTACGTCGCAAGGCGTCACTGCTTTACAGATGGATATAAAGATCGAGGGGATCAATGAAGAAATTATGGANAGTGCGTTAGAGCAAGCTCGAGANGCTCGACAACATATTCTCAACGAGATGAATAAGGTTATTAGTGAGTCGCGAGCCGAGTTGTCAGACAATGCTCCCGCTATGACTACCATAAAAGTTCACCCTGATAAGATAAGGGACATCATCGGAAAAGGCGGAGCAACAATAAGGGGAATTGTCGAAGAGACTGGAGCCGAAGTGGATATTGACGATGATGGTCTTGTTCGNATTTATGCGGAAAACGCCNTCTCTAAAGATGCGGCAATCGAGAAAGTGAACTCTATAATTGCAGAGGCCGAAGTTGGCAAAATATACCAGGGGAAGGTAGAGCGAATCGTTGATTTTGGTGCTTTCGTTAATATTTTACCTGGTAAGGATGGTTTACTGCACATATCGCAGATTGCTGACGAACGGGTTGAAAAAGTCACTGACTATCTCTCTGAGGGCGAGGAAATAGATGTAATAGTGTTGGATGTAGACCAACGCGGTCGGATTAAACTNTCGATCAAAGAAATTCCCGAGACCGATGAAGGAGAAAATTTAGATCAAGAAGGTCAAGCCTAGAACTTATCCTTCTAGTTTCTNCGTACTATTTGCTNTTTCTGCCTTTTATAAGATCGTCGACAACGGAAGGATCGGCCAGGGTACTNNTGTCTCCGAGGTCATCCATTTCGTTGGCNGCGACTTTTCTAAGTATGCGACGCATGATTTTCCCAGATCTCGTTTTAGGCAGACCTGGCGCCCACTGAATGATATCAGGTTTTGCGATTGGGCCTATTTGCTCTCGAACGAGGTTCGTCAGTTCTTCTATAAGTTCTTCATTTCCAGATTTTTGCGATAACATGAGGGTAACAAAAGCGTAGATACCTTCTCCTTTTATGTCGTGTGGAAAACCCACGACCGCGGCTTCAGCGACGGCAGGATGGAGCACGAGTGCGCTTTCTACTTCCGCAGTACCTATATTGTGTCCTGAGACCACCATAACGTCATCAACCCGACCGGTTATCCAATAATAGCCCTCAGAGTCCCTTCGCGCTCCATCACCAGTGAAATATAAGCCGGGATAAGCTGCGTAGTAGGTATCAATCACTCTTTGATGATCCCCATACACGGTTCTTATTTGACCTGGCCAAGAATCTTTAATCGCTAGATTCCCGGAAGCCTCAAGTTCCTCAATAATATTACCCTCTGCATCCATCAAAGCTGGCCGAATGCCAAAAAAGGGGAGTGTTGCGGAACCTGGTTTTAATGAGGTAGCTCCAGGGAGCGGAGTTATCATTATNCCACCTGTCTCTGTTTGCCACCAAGTGTCGACTATTGGNCANCGNTTNTCGCCNACTNTNTGNTANTACCACTCCCAGGCCTCGGGGTTTATGGGCTCCCCTACTGAACCCAATAGTTTTAAAGATTTTCTATCTGTTCTGGATACAAACTCATCTCCTTGAGACATTAGTTGTCGAAGAGCTGTAGGAGCGGTGTAGAAAATATTAACTTGATGCTTGTCAATCACCTGCCAAAACCTAGATGCATCTGGATATGTAGGAACCCCTTCAAACATTAAGGTAGTCGCTCCGTTGGCAAGAGGACCATAAACGATATAAGAGTGGCCAGTGATCCAGCCAACGTCAGCCGTGCACCAATAAACGTCATCTTCTTTGTAATTGAAGACGTATTTATGGGTGATTGCAGCGTGCAGTAGATAACCCCCTGAGGAATGCTGAACACCTTTAGGCTTCCCGGTCGATCCTGATGTATAGAGGATAAACAGCGGATCTTCGCTATCCATGATTTCTATTGGACAGCTATCGCTCTGTTCTTGGACGAGATCATGATACCAAATGTCCTTTTGAGTGTTCCATTTGATCTCGCCGCCGGTCCTTTGTACAACGATTACGCTGTGGACTGATGGGCACTCCTCCACCGCAATATCTGAGTTTTGTTTTAACGGTATCGACTTCCCTCCTCGAAGGCCCTCATCGGCGGTGATAACGGCGCAACACTCAGAGTCTTGAATTCGATCCCTGAGAGATTGAGGAGAGAAACCGCCGAAGACCACACTGTGAATGGCTCCTATTCTAGCGCACGCGAGCATCGCGATTGCGGCTTCGGGAATCATAGGTAGGTAGATACAAACTCTATCTCCTTTTACGATGCCTCTGCTCTTCAAACCATTCGCTAATCTACATACACGCTTGTGGAGTTCTTTATAACTTATATTTTCTTGCTCATTAGGGTTGTCGCCTTCCCAGATAATTGCTGTTTTTTCGGATTTAGTTTGAAGGTGTCTATCCAAACAATTTTGAGCAACATTCAGCTTTGCCCCTAAAAACCATGCGATCTCGCCCTCTTTCATATTCGTTCTGGATATCTGATCCCACTTTTCTTCCCAATCTATGAATGCTTCTGCTTGTTTCGACCAGAACAAATCGGGATTCTCGATTGACTCTTTATAGAGTTTTTTATACTCCCTGGCATTTACATGAGAAGTGTCTGCCAAACCTTTTTCTACTTCATAGATTTTGCTCATAGTCATACCTTTGTTCTATAAATTTTGGTGATTGATTGATTGATCGGTTAGAGGCTACGCATGTTTGCTTCTTTGATTACGCAGTTAAATACAAATCGTTCTCAAATAAACTCACCGTATGAGTCATAAAATGACCTGTGTGATTCGCCTCGGCTAGTAACTATTTTTGCGTGAATTGCTTGCGCGATATTTTTGCCATGTTCGACTCCCCATTGATCAAAAGAGTTTATATGCCATAAAGCGCCTTCGCAAAAAACTTTATGCTCGTGGAGAGCTAGTAATGCACCTATGGTTTCTGGTGTGATTTTATCAAGTAAGATTGTAGAGGAAGGATGGTTGCCTATCAGGGATTTGTAGTTAAGGCTTTGTTCTTCAACTTTGTTTCCATGTTTTAGAACCTTTGCTTGAGCTAAAGCATTAGCTATGAGCCACTCTTGATGCTCTAAGAGCTCCTCTCCCTGATCAGCTACAAGGTAGAAGTTCGCGGAAAATGCATTGGTACCCTGGTGTAATAGTTGGTGGTACGAATGTTGACCGTTGGTGCCGACACCGCCCCAAACTATTGGCGATGTGGAATAGTCGAGGTTTTCATTTTCGTCAGTATAGGATTTGCCATTGCTTTCCATTTCTAATTGCTGGATGTAGTCAACTAATGACTTCAATTTGTCGTTATATACTAAAAGTGCATGGCTTTGAGAATCCAGAAAGTTGCGGTTCCAAATAGAAAATAAAGCGCTGACTATCGGGATGTTTTTAATTTTGTTCTTTTCATCAATAAAGTGTTGGTCAGCTTTAGCCGCTCCTTTTAGAAATCGATGAAAGGTATTCGAGCCAAGGTAAATTATTGCCGCAAGAGAACTGGCCGACCATACTGAATATCTACCCCCAACTGCTTTGGGAATTTTGAAAATGCTATTCTTTTGGATACCAAGTATTTTTGCAGCTTCAACGTTTTCAGTCACTGCTATGACATGCTTATGAAAGTCTTGCGGCTTGTTGGTTCTTTCAGAAAACCAGGACCTGACTGATCGAAAGTTGACGGCCGTTTCTATAGTTTTGAATGATTTTGAGACTACAATAAATAGAGTGGTTTCAGGATTTAGTTTCTTTGTTGTTTCCAAGAAATTATTTGGGTCGACATTTGAGATAAAATGGATTCTGACGCGACCTTTTCGATGTTCTTGCAGAGCTTCTATAAGGAACTTTGAGCCTAGATGCGAACCGCCTATCCCAATTTGGACTATGTCCGTAAAAGGCTTTTGCGTAAATCCTCTTCTATTGCCCTCACTAATAGATCTTTCGACCTCGACCATTTTTTCGAGCTGGTCAAATACTGAATCATATTGCCCTGTTTCGCGAGCAACCTCAGAATGGCGAAGCCCAATGTGCAATGCAGATTGTTTTTCACTTTTGTTAACTTGTTCACCAGCCACAAGGTGTGTTATTGCCTTTGTTAAATTTGTTTCCTCCGCGAGTGCCACTAGATTTGCAAGCACTCGTTTATCAAAAATTTGATGAGTAAAGTCAACCTTAAGGCCGTCAAAATCTAGCAACAAGGTCCTGTTTGCCTGGTTGAAATCTTGATTATTTTTAAATCGCTTTGCT
Organism: Gammaproteobacteria bacterium; assembly: GCA_002727775.1. GTDB lineage: Bacteria > Pseudomonadota > Gammaproteobacteria > Pseudomonadales > Azotimanducaceae > UBA4421. The sequence continues at coordinate 696 of PBUF01000159.1, read as the reverse complement.
TGCTCTTTGAGAATTTGCCACGAATCAGTATTGTCGGGTTTCATTTAGTTCGTTATTTACTATATGAATAGTGGGTTTGGATTAAAAAAATGTCTGGAACCGTCCATTGTCATAATTTGATTTATTAAAGATAGGAAATGCAGCTCGTTACTAGCTAAGTCGATCGATTCGGCGTTTATAATCAGCAGCGGGGTCTCATCATATTGATGAAAAAACTCTGTATATTTCTCAACAAGCTCTTCCAGATATTTCGTTTCTATAGATTGTTCAAAATCAATTCCCCGAGCTTGAATACGCTTTCTTAAAACCGGCACGGAGGCTTGAAGGTAAATTACTAGATCTGGAACGGGACCTTTTTTGTAGATAGCCTCACTGATTTGATTGTATAAAGTTAGTTCATCTTGGTTCAGATTTATCTCTGCGAAAATTCGATCTTTTTCTATTAAAAAGTCTGTAATTAAGGTGGGTCCAACTAGGTCATTTTTTGGAATTTCGGAAATTTGCTGGGTCCTATGAAGAAGAAAAAAAAGCTGAGTTGGTAGTGCAAGACTTGTGGAGTTTCCATTGTAAAATTTCTCTAAAAACGGATTTTCAACAACTGGTTCAAATAAACAAGGATAATCCAGAGCAAAAGCGAGATTCTTTGCTAAAGATGTCTTACCAGCCCCAATAGGGCCCTCAACTGCTATGTAATTT
>PBUF01000158.1 GCA_002727775.1 Gammaproteobacteria bacterium | reverse complement strand
CTGCGTCTTCCGCGTTATGACAGATAGGGCCAGCCTGATCTAGACTAGAAGCATAGGTGACCATCCCGTATCGAGAAACTGTTCCATAGGTCGGTTTTAGACCTGTTAAACCGCAAAAAGAAGCAGGCTGTCTTATAGAGCCCCCTGTATCGGTTCCTGTAGCACAGGGCGCTAACTTTGCCGCAACTGCTGCTGCACTGCCGCCAGATGACCCACCTGGTACACACGAAGGATTCCATGGATTATGGACAGGACCGAAATAACTTGTCTCATTTGATGATCCCATTGCGAATTCGTCCATATTTGTCTTGCCTAGTAAGACTGCCCCAGCATTTTCAAGCTTTGTGATAACTGTAGCGTCATATGGGGCGATGAAATTTTCTAGCATCTTGGAGCCGCAGGTAGTAGGTAACTGCCTTGTGCAAAAGATGTCTTTGTGGGCAATGGGGATCCCTGTAAGAGCAGTAGCTTTGCCTTTGGCAATCATCGTGTCTGCTATTTCGGCCTGCCTAATAGATACCTCATGGTTCAGATTTATGAAGGAATTTATCTGTTTGTCTCTCGATCCAATTCGTTCTAAATAGTCCTGAGTAATTTCTTTACAGGATACCTGTCCGTTGCGGAGGGATTTTTGAAGCCCGATTACTGTGTTTAGATCTTCCACCCTTCTATTCGATAACTTTGGGTACGAGGTAATACCCCTGATCTGTTTTTGGAGCTGATTTTTGAGTTTCATGAAGATCTACTTCTTCTAAAACAACGTCGTCCCGAAGGCATTGAAAACCATCGTGCGGATGGGTCATTGGTTCGACATGTTGTGTATCGATAGTGTTCATTTTGTCAACTAGCGAAAGGATTTCTGAAAGGTCTTTTTCGATTTTTTCGTAGCTGGCCGGATCAAGTGAAAGAAGCGACAGGGCAGAGATATGATTTAAGTCGATATTCATTACTGGCATGTTACAGCAAGTCATGAAAGATTTTTAGAATATCGCTGTATTTCCCTGGAATTTATCTTGTACAAATTTGTTGATAAACCAGTGATTTTATTCATGGGAAGCCATATCATGTTGTTTTTTTGAGGTGTAGCACCGATGTTGAAGGGGTTGAGAGGTATATTCTCTAGGGATCTATCAATAGATCTCGGTACTGCCAACACTCTCATCTACGTTCGGGAAGAAGGGATAGTACTTAATGAACCTTCTGTGGTTGCCATTCGTAGTCAGGGAAACCAAAAGACTGTTGCTGCCGTTGGTCTGGATGCGAAAAGAATGCTGGGAAGAACACCTGGTTCCATTACAGCAATTCGACCCTTGAAAGATGGAGTTATAGCTGATTTTTTAGTAACAGAAAGAATGCTTAAACATTTCATTACTAAGGTTCACGAGGGGTCTTGGATTAGGCCAAGTCCAAGGGTATTGATTTGTGTTCCATGCAAATCGACTGAAGTGGAAAGACGAGCTATCAGGGAAAGCGCCCTTTCTGTTGGGTCCAGAGATGTTCGTTTAATTGAAGAGCCAATGGCTGCTGCGCTGGGAGCTGGGATGCCTGTTCACGAAGCGGTAGGTACCATGGTTGTCGATATTGGTGGCGGCACCACCGAGATAGCTATAATTTCGTTAAATGGTGTGGTGGTTTCTGACACCGTTCGTGTTGGCGGAGATAGATTTGATGAGGCAATCGTGGCCTATATTCGCAGAACTCAGGGCAGCTTGGTNGGAGAAGCCACGGCNGAGAGAATAAAAAAAGAAATTGGAGCGGCTTTCCCTCAAAAAGAAATGAGAGAAATCGACGTAAGAGGTNGAAATTTAGCTGAAGGCGTACCGCGCTCATTCACAATGAATAGCGATGAAATTTTAGAAGCGTTACAAGAACCACTATCCATAATTGTCGAGGCCGTAAAAAGCGCCTTAGAGCAATGCCCNCCNGAGTTGGCTGCGGATATTGCTGAAACGGGGATTGTCATAACCGGNGGCGGAGCTTTGCTGAGAGACCTGGACGTTTTGATAGGAGANGAAACTGGCTTGCCTGTGGTNATTGCGGAAGATCCTTTGACATGTGTAGCTAGAGGNGGAGGAATAGCTTTGGAGTTGATGGATAGCGCAAGTGGCACAAATGATTTTCTNTCGATGGAATAGTCGATATCTGAGATAGGAGAACATAACCTATTAAGTCGATATTTAGCCGAGATGATGGAGCAAGTTATCTAGTACTTTTCCTGGTGCTCTTGTCTTTTGCGTTATCGTTCGTTGATAGTTATTCAAGGCTCCTTGCTCCATTAAGAAGCTCTATTTCTGTGACTGTTGCTCCTGTTTATCTTGTAGCAAACACCCCCTATTTGTTAGGAGACCTAGTCTTTGGATTCTTCGAACCCAGAGATAGTTTGCGACGAAAACATGATGAGCTGAAAGAGCGAAACCTGAAGTTGCAACAGATGATCATGCANTATCAATCTTTGGAAGAGGAAAATCAGCGCATTAGGTCACTACTGAATATTACAAACCGAATGCCCNTNGAGACCATACTTGTGCAAGTCGTTGGCGTCGTTCCCGGAAATTTGTCCAGAATAATGATTGATAAAGGTGCCAATCATGGCCTTGCCCAGGGCCAGGCAGTGGTTGGAGGCTCCGGTATTCTTGGTTTGCTTGCTGAAGTTAATGCTTTTTCGAGCAGGGTAATGTTGATATCTGATCAGGATTCGGCTGTTCCCGTAAGAGTACGTAGGACAGGGTTTAGAAGTATTTTGGGGGGAACCGGNGATTTGGATATNATGTTGTTGGAGAACGTTCCAACATCTGAAGAGATATTGGTGGGGGATATATTGGAATCGACTGGTTTAGGCGGCGNTTATCCCGCCGGTTATGCTATCGGCAAAGTGATTTCCTTTGTCTTGGAGGAAACCTCCGCCTATGCTGAAGTCACCGTACAACCTCTAATGGATCTAACTGGCATACAAGAAGCGTTGGTGATTCTTGATTAGTCTCTTTTGCGCTAAGGTCGTAAAAAGCTAGTAATAATGTTTTTTTCTAGAGACAGTTTGGTTCTCCTAGCCATATTTTTTCTGGCAATGTTAACGGAAGTTCTGCATGCGCCGCGTGATTGGCCATTCTGGCTCAGTTGGTTTCGGCCTCATTTTACGGTATTGGTAGTGCTTTTGTGGGCTACTTACTATTCAGGGTCTATTAACTTTATCCTGATATGGTTACTCGGGCTTTTACTGGATGTTTTGTATGGTAGTCTCTTGGGTGTTAATGCAGGTTTGTTAGTTTTGATTTCTTTCCTAGCCTGGAAGTTTTATGAGCGCTTTGTTAGTTATTCATATTTCCAGCAGGTTGTTTTGGTATTTTTAGCATGTTTTCTCTATCGGATGATTCTTTGCTCGATTGCGCAAGATAACCTTGTAAATATTCTAATGGATGCTCTGATAAGCTCCTCAGTAAGTTCTGTGTTATGGCCCTTCTTCCAGACTTTCGTTAGGAAGCTGTATCAGCGCTAAAGAGCTCAAGACTTGAAGCAGATATATCTAAACTCGACGTCCCCCCGAAGGAAACTACTGCTAGAACAAATGGGTATCGATTTTGAACTAGTTAATAATCCTATTTCGGAAGACGTTAAGGCCGGCGAAAATCCATTGGATTATGTTGTTCGAATGTCAAAAGAAAAAGCAAAAGCCGGGTTTGGAGAAAAAGGCCTCACGATTGGCGCGGACACCATTGTGTCTATGGGTAACAGAATTTTTGGAAAACCCAAGAGCGTTGGTGATGCTAAAGAAACGTTAAAGATTTTATCTGGTTGCGAACATGTCGTATTGACCGTGGTTGCCATATTCGATGGCAAAAAGCTTGAGCATGTTATTTCCGAGAGTAAAGTCCAAATTAAAGAACTAAGCTTCCAGGAAATTGATGACTACTGCAAAACAGGAGAGCCCCTAGATAAAGCGGGCTCTTACGGCATTCAAGGTATAGGGGGAATTTTTGTGCATCAGATTAAGGGTAGTTATAGTGGAATAGTAGGATTGCCTCTATTTGAAACTGAGCAGTTGCTATCTAGATTTAAGATAGATACTTGGAGCGGACGTATAGGTTCATGAAGCTAAAAAGTTCTGATTGAAAATGCTTTTCCATTCGGTGATAGCTTCACGATGCGGGATATTAAAGCAGTGATATTTTCTCAGCGCTATTTCGAGTTTTTAATTCCATGCTATCAAGGTTAATGAAATGAAAGGGCTTTTTCGGTGGCTGTTCCTCTGTTTAACCCTCGGACTATTGTCTTTTAGTTTGATAAATCTAGGTGCGCGAACCTTAAGCGTGCTTTATTTTTCCTCAACTGATCGTGTGAACTCTATTTTATCTGGTCTAGGTATTTCAGCTGAGAACTTTGAGTTCGATTGGACCGGGTTAAATCCAGTTCTTAAAGCAGATGTCGCTGAACACCGTTATTTCCACTTAGAAAATGTGTTGATCGAAATAGGTTTTTGGGATTCTTTGCTGAAGAATGATTTGGTTCTGTCGAAGTTGCGAATAGATTCTGGCGAGTTTCGATCATATGAAAAGCAGGAAGCATCGAACTCCATCAGTTTATGGGATTTTGATCAAGTAGGTGCATTTCTTGGTTCTTTGACTGAATCTAAGGAAATTTATATACGTTTATTTTTTCGAACCTCTGCATTACCAGATGCTCCTCTGACGGCCGGTTTCGAACTGAAATCCTTTAATCAGGATGGTTTACAAAAATTGCGCGGCAAAATTGAGTATGAGGATAAAGACTTAGAACCATTTGTGTTTTCTGTCGATAAACCAGAGCGGCCTTGGTGGGAATTCAGCTCTCCGGTGATAGTTGAAAGCCGAGGAATTCTTGATTTTGAATATTTGCACCCCGGTATTGGGAGTTTCAGACTTAATGTTGATGAAGGTGTTTGGCTTGGAGATTTGCATAGAGGACAAGGGTTTTTCCAGATGTCGGCGCAGACAGTAGGGCCGGGAAACAAATATGAACAGACTGGTTTTCCTGCGAATGTTACTCTTAAAGGAGTAGACGGTGTCTTGGACGGTAAACTTCAGCATAGGTTTTTTCCCGAGAGCCAGCAATCATTGGAAATGGCTCCTATTTGGTTCAGATATCAGCCAGATTCGCTGAGCTCTGACGGCTTCAATAGGCTAAAGACCTTGATATCAAACCAAACCTCTTTAATTGATTTCAAGTTTTACTCAGAATCTGCGAACTTAAGATCGCTTAGCGATTTTGTGCTGGAGTATTTTCCTGAATGGACGGTTGCTAGTGCATGGCTCGCTGGGATTAATCTAGAAGGGAAGCTATCCAAAGTATATGGGTATGTAGATGAGGAGTCAGGAACGGGCATGCACGGTGTTTTGAAGGAGGTAAGTACGAATAGCCATAAAGGTATACCTCAAGCTGTTAATCTAGCTGGATCCGTATATCTCTATCCTAATGGTTTTCTCTTTGAACTTGATTCAAGCGGTGTTCGAGTAAGATTTCCTAACGTTTTTGAGCACCTTTGGTATTCTGAGAAATTAAGTGGAGAACTCATTTCTTGGTTTAATCGAGACTACTTTTCGTTAGTGAATAGAAATATTCAATCGGATTTTCGTGAAATGGAAGTAGGCGGTTCCTTTTCACTTTCTCGTCCTCTTTCGGAAGAGAATAGAAGCCTGTCACTTTTTTTTGAAACCCAAGATCTTAATTTAAACGACCGACATCAGTATGTTCCGAAGGTACTTCCTTTAGAGCTAATGGAATGGCTTGACGATGACTCGTTGGCCGGGGAGTTATCAAATCTGCATTTTGCCTATCATGGACAGATTAAGCATGCTGATTATTTGAATTCGAGAAGAATCGAGCTTAAAGGAGATTACAAAGATCTGCGGGTAAGGTACCTCGACGGGTGGCCGTTAGTGAGTGAGGCCAAAGGTAATGTGCATCTCAGGGGCGCTGAAACCAGCATTAGTGTTTTGGAGGGAAGTACGTTAGGAATGCAAGAGTTCTCAGCAGTGCTGACTATAGACAATGTTGGCACCACTCTATTTGCCGACGTTGATTTTACCAGTGAGGATAATGGAGTGATCTCCTTTATTTTGAATAGCCCCTTAAAAGACGAGCTTTCTTTTTTGTCGAATGAATGGCAGAGCGGAGGCACAATCGTTGGGAACCTGAGCACGAGTTTTCCATTTTCTAGTGACCTATCTAGCGATATAAACTTGGACATCAAATTTCAATTTAGTGATTTCGATCTGATTGTCCCGGAGTACGGTCTAGATTTTCGAACTATGGAGGGGGAAGGAAGGTTCTATTTGCCCCATCATCTTAGTGGTGACTTTCAGGGAAAACTTTTCGATGAGAAAATTTCAATAAAAGCTCTTAGCGATATAGATAGTTTGAAATTTGTTTCCGAAGGTCTCGCAGACACAGAGATGGTTGCAACGATTACTGATTTGTCGATTAAAGAGTACTTTGAAGGTTCTTTTGAATATCTTGCAGAAATGGTTTTTGCTACTAAGGGAACGAATCGTTCTAATTTCAGCTTAGTGACGGACCTGGAGGGTATGTCAGTTAAATTGCCATTGCCATTCTTTAAAAAACAAAAAGAAAGCACAGAGTTTAAGATTAATATTGATTTCGACGACGATAAAGAAGTCATATTTTTGTCTTATGCAGATCACAATCTATTTTTAACGACGCTAGAAAAAGAAATTATAAACGGAGCCATAGCGCTTTCTGGAAGCCTTCCCGTGAAGAACCTCCCACAAAATAGCGGTGTAATGATGGGCGAGTTGCAATCTATTAACCTCGATGAGTATCTGGATTTTCTAAGCGACTCAGAATCTCTGACTATTCCTTGGGAACTACAGGACTTGCAGATCGAGCAAGTTAAGTTTAGGGAAATGGCTTTGCAGGAAGTAACAGCTAATGGAAAACTGGGNGGGCTGTCGACTAAAGTNGAGATTGAGTCNCGAGGAGTNAATGGNNTCATTGAAATTGAAAAAGCAGGTGATATTAACGTTGACCTGGACCGGTTAAATTTGTCGATCTTTGGTACGGAGGCTTTTGTTGAGAAGTCGCCTAACAATCTCGTTAAAGATTATCTCGGTAAGTTACCAAATATGATTTTTAGTGTTGATCAGTTGAGTATCGATGATCAAGAACTAGGGNCCGTAAGTTTTGTTNTTCGNAGCGAAGANAGCAAATTAGAGTTTTATCCTTTTAGNTTTAACGTTAAAGGTATAACTTCTAAAGAAGCTTATATGCGCTGGGATCTAAAGAAAAACGATACCGCCTTTAACGGGGATCTTTTTATTGAAGAATTGGACTCCACATTAAAAGCTTGGGACTACCAGCCAAGTATCATTTCTGAATCAACAGACATCGCCGTAGATTTTACTTGGGAAGGGACGCCATTTGATTTCGATTTGTTAAATGTAGAGGGTATTGCGAACTTTAATTTGAAGGATGGCAGGTTCGTAGAAATGTCACCAGCCGAGGGAGGCATGAAATTAGCGAGTCTACTTAATTTTTCTACAATTTTTGGAAGGATTTCGAAGTTCGATTTTTCCGATGTTCGCGGTCGTGGGTTAGGCTATGAAAAGGTAGAGGCTAAAGCAAGATTTGAGCAAGGGATTGTGACATTTGTGCAGCCGATGTCTATTTCAAGCACCTCTTCACAGATGCGGGTGGGTGGCAGGATTAATTTGCTCAATAATACTCTGGATAATGAATTGATTGTTACTTTACCCGTTAGTGAGAGTTTACCGTGGTACGCAGCCTACCTGGCTGTTGCTAACCCCATAGCGGGCCTTGGCGTTATAGTTGGTGAACGAGTATTCAGGAAACCTATTGAGAGGTTTAGCAGCGGCAAGTTCCAAGTTGAAGGAAATATCAATGACCCGGATGTTTCTTTTTTAGGATTATGGGATCAGAAAGTTGAGATAGAAAGTTTTAAGGATGTGGATTTAGAGGAATGAGTTTCGGCTTAAAGTTCTCTATGGCGAACGATAACGTCCATAGATTTCTCTGTGAAATATTCTGCTAATTTTTCGACGACGTAAACGCTTCTATGCTGTCCTCCTGTGCATCCAATCGCTACCGTCATGTACAGTTTGTTGTGATTTTCGAAGCGGTTAATCCACTTGCCAAGATAAAATGTGAGATCTTGCATCATCTCTTTAACTAAGTCCTGTTCGCTCAGAAAGCTTTTTACTTCTTCATCTAGACCGGTAAGATTTTTCAAAGTCTTTGACCAAAAAGGATTTGGTAAGCAGCGCATATCGAAGACGTAGTCCGCATCTTTAGGAACACCGTGTTTGTATCCAAATGAGCAAAAAGCCAGGTTCAATGTTTTAGCTCTTTTTTGAATAATGCGATCTACTATCAGATTTCGCAGTTCTCGCTCTGTCAAAGCGCTTGTGTCGATCCTGAGGTCTGCTTTCTCAGAGACTTTGTCGAGGAATTTGGTCTCTAGTTTGATGGCTTCCTGCAGGTCTCTATTTTTATTTGTAAGCGGGTGGGGCCGCTGGGTTTCGCTAAATCTTTTTAGAAGTGTTTCGTCCAGGGCATCGAAAAACACCAACTCGCAATTTATTTTAGTTCTGTCAATTTCATCAAAGAGTTCGGTAAATTTGTTCAAGCTGTTATTTCTTGCATCAATGCAAATGGCTAATCCTGTTTCGTTCGAATGGCTGGAGTAAAGAGTTTCTTCTACCAGAGGCCTTAACAAGATCGCTGGTAGGTTATCGATGCAGTTGAATCCAGCATCTTCAAGAACCGAAAGGGCAGTAGATTTTCCAGAACCCGATCTGCCGCTGACTACTATGAGCCTCAATATTTTTCTCGCTGGTTGTTAGTGACGTATATAATCAACGTGAAGCTAATAATTGGTCGATTTTTTTAATTCGCATATTTTTTCCTTTCACTAGAAGATGGTATGCCAAGGGACTCTCTGTATTTTGCGATTGTCCTCCTAGCAATTTTCACGTCTCTTTCTAAGAGTATTGCCGCAATTTTGCTATCACTTAGTGGCTTTGTTTGATCTTCTTCTTCTATAAATTTCTTTATTAATGCTCTGATAGCAGTGCTTGAAATCTCGCCCCCTGAAGCCGTGCCCAGGTGCGAGGAAAAGAAATACTTTAATTCGAATACTCCGCGAGGCGTAGAAAGATATTTCCTATTGGTTATCCGAGATACCGTTGATTCGTGAAGTTCAGTTCTCTGGGCGACATCGGACAAAATTAGTGGCTTCATATGCTCTGGCCCAAAATCAAGAAATTCCTTTTGAACATCTACAATTGCTGAGGCTACTGTTAATAAAGTATCGTGACGTGTTTGCAGACTTTTTATAAACCACTTGGCTTCTTGCAAATGTTCCTTCAAGTAAGCCTTTTCGGACTTGTCCGTAGACTTTTTTGATAGTCCTTCGTAT